>NZ_JAPCIQ010000106.1:0-11325 GCF_027707405.1 Aeromonas sp. QDB68
AGAACCTCAAGGGTTGGCTGTTTTATTTTATTGTTTTCGGCATTAAGCCCAATTTCTTGAGCGTTACGATAAAGCTAAATAACTGATCCTAATAGTGCTACATCTTGCCGGAAGCCTTGTGGCGTAAGGAATTTGTGCAATCTGACGGCAACGCCTGAAGTGACAAGGCTCAGCGACGATGTGTGCTCCATGTCACCTGTAGAAGCGGTACGAGTACAGTGATCTACTATTCGGAACAGCTATTTAGCATGGAAACGATAGGTGCAAGCAAGTTAAGGGTTGCATCGCGGATGTCAATCTAGGCTATAGCCTAGCCGGACAGCCTTCATGGCTTGTTTTTGATTTAAGTACTAAATTGCCCCAGACCATACGGCGAGAAGCCTTGAGGGGGAGCCTGACTCAAGATTTCAAATGAACCAGCCGATACAATGAAGGCACATTGATATGCCTAATAATGAGGTGAAGTAGTGAGTGATTGGCTAACCCGTTTTTCAATTAAAACCCGTCTCATCAGTTTGCTCATTCTGCTAGCTGCTACGGCTGCCGGCCTGACAATGGAGGGGCTTAACGGCATGCGCAGCAGCAATGCCGATATTAACCAGATGTACAACAACGTTCTGCTACCGCTCGATAAGCTTGGCGACCTCACCAATCACATGCACCATGCACGCACTCAGCTTTTGCTTGCTCTGCAACATCAGCCTGGTAGTGCGTTCGAAAAGGCACATGACCACCCCGCGAGCATGCATTTCGATGCTGTGGATAGAAGCGTAGGCAGCATGCGTGAGCGCCTTGCTGACTATCAGCGTATGCCAATGAGCAAAGAGCATCAGCGCTTGGCCACTGAACTGCAAAACAAGCTGTCTGATTATCTGGATAATGGTGTTCAACCGACGCTCAATGCAATGCGCCAAGGTGACTATGCGGGAGGGAATGCAATCCTGCTGAATCGCTTGCAACCTGCATTTATGACGACCTATGCCAGCGTGCGTAATCTGGTTGAGTCGGAGCAGGAGAGCGCCAATGCAAGCTACCAGCGCGCTAAAGAGAGCTTCGATCGTCTGGTTGTGATAATCGGTCTCACGCTAGTGGTTGCTCTGTTTCTGGCCACAGTCGTGGCTTTGGCTACTGTATCTGGCATCACAAAAGCTGTTCGCGAGCTTCAAGTCGGCGGTCAGCAGCTAGCTGATGGCAATTTGGGCTATCGAGTTACCTATCAGGGGCGTGATGAGCTGGGCGAAATCTCTAGCTCATTCAATGCAATGGCTTCGCGTTTTCACCACACCATTCAAGAGTTGGCGGGGGCTGTGGAGCAACTGGCAGCCGCAGCTGAGCAGACTGCTCAGATCAGCACTGAAACCAGTGACGGCATCCGCCGCCAGCAGTTGGAGACAGATCAGGTTGCTACTGCGATGAACGAAATGTCAGCTACTGTGCAGGATGTGGCTGGGAACGCGGCCAGTGCAGCAAGAGCAGCACAGGAAGCAGATCAGCAGTCGGAAAGTGGAAAGCTTGTTGTTCATCAAACAATCTCTTCTATCGACAGCCTAGCCAGTGAAGTTGAGCACGCGGCCACCGTTATCCATGAGCTTGAAGCAGACAGTGCTGGTATTAGCTCTGTGGTGGATGTCATTCGCAGCATCGCCGATCAAACCAATTTACTTGCCCTTAATGCGGCTATTGAAGCTGCAAGAGCTGGTGAGCAAGGGCGAGGCTTTGCTGTGGTGGCGGATGAGGTGCGCTCGCTTGCTTCGCGCACGCAACAGTCAACCAGCGAAATTCAGACCATGATTGAAAAACTGCAGGGCGGGGCAAATCGTGCTGTTGCGGTCATGCAAAGTAGTTGCACCAAAGCACAAGCTGGTAAACAACAGGTTGCCAGCGCAGGTCATATGCTGGATCAGATCAGTAACGCTGTTGCGATTATTAATGACATGAATGCCATGATTGCATCTGCCGCTGAGGAGCAAAGCTCTGTCGCGGAGGAGATCAATCGTAACGTTACTAGTGTCAGCCAGATTGCCGAGGAAACTAGCGAGGCTTCCCGTCAGAATGTTGCCACCAGTAAGCAACTATCTGCTCTGGCAACCCAACTTCAGCGTCTGGTGCATATGTTCCGTCTTTAGGCAAACTGACGCAGGATTGTAGTCTCGTACAGCGCCTCCTCCATCGCCGGGTCGCTGTAGCCGAACCAGTTCTGCATCAAATGCACGCACAACATCGCCATCAGCGGATAGGCTGGACTGCCGCCTTCACCCTTCGGGTAGTGCGGCTCGATCAAGGCGATCAAACCCTTCCACGGCACCACCTGATCCATCTCGATCAGGAACAACTCTTTGCGGGCCTGCTTGCGCTTGCCGGCATACTCGGCGTAGGCGAAGGTCATCTGCTTCATCGGAAAACTCGGCGGGTGGAATCCGGGTATTTTGCCAAAATCAGGAAGTCTTCTTCAGAGTTTCCTTAGCGTACGTTTTTCTCCGAATTCTGCGGGGTCCCCTGCCAGACCTCGGTGACGAAGGGCAGGCACAGCGCGACGGCCGCTCGCACGAGGTCCAGCGCCACGAGCAGCGAGCGCCGCGGGAGCCGGTCGGCGAAGGCCTGCGCGACCGGCGCGACCCCCGCGTAGGCCAGCATCTTGATGGCCAGCGCCGTCCCGAGCACCGCGCCTGCATCCGCGCCGGCCAGCTCGTAGGCCAGCAGGCCGAGCGCCACCGTCATCAGGCCGGTGCCGACGAGCGCGATCACCTGGGCGGTGAACAGGTGGCGGTAGGTGCGGTTATTCAGGACGGAGAGCATCGGACGGCCTCAGAGCAGTTTGGTCAGCGCCTTCATTTCGGTCAGAACGGAGTCCTCGTCATGGGACAGGCAGTGGTCGATGTGGTCGTGGATCAGGACGCGCTTGGCCGCCGTCACCGCGCTTTCCACCGCCGCGAGCTGGCGGGCGATGTCGAGGCAGGTTTCTCCCCCTTCGATCATCCCGATGACGTGCCGCAGATGCCCCTCGGCGCGCTTGAGCCGCTTCACCAGGTCGGGATGGGTGGTGTGCTTATGCATGTCTTCCATGCTGAAATCATATCCCCCCAGGGGGGATACTGCCACTGGATGTTAGATCAACGGCTGCTTGCCAGGCGGGGGGAATGGTCGCCGAGCCAGGCTAAGGCAATTGCCCGGAGCGGCATCCCGGCCGTGGTGAGACGCGAACACAAATGTGTACAACAATTCACATGAGAACATGTTCATGTGTTATATTTTGAGCCACAGTCAAAGACCCAGTTTCCCGAGGCCCCATGTCCCAATCCCACGCACATGACCATGGTCACGATCACGACCATGATCATGACCACACCCCGACCGTGACCAGCGCCAACGAGCGCAAGGTCCTGCTGTCCTTTTTCCTGATCTTCGGCTTCATGGTCGTGGAGGCCGTCGGAGGCGTGCTGTCGGGCTCGCTGGCCTTGCTGGCCGACGCGGGCCACATGCTGACCGACGCCGCGGCGCTCGCACTGGCTTACGCAGCATTCCGGTTCGGCCGCCGCGCGGCCGACAGCAAGCGCACCTTCGGCTACCTGCGCTTCGAGGTCATCGCCGGTTTCCTGAACGCCGTGACCCTGTTCGCGATCGTCGCTTGGATCGCCTACGAGGCGTGGGAGCGGCTGCAGGCGCCGCCCGTGATCCTGGCCGGCCCGATGATGATCGTCGCCGTGCTCGGCCTGCTGGTGAACGTGCTCGTGCTGTGGATCATGACCCGCGGAGAGACCGATCACGTCAACGTGAAGGGGGCCATCCTGCACGTGATGGGCGACCTGCTCGGCTCGGTCGGCGCCATCGTCGCTGCGATCGTCATCTACCTCACGGGCTGGACGCCGATCGATCCCATCCTGTCGGTCCTGGTCGCGGCGCTGATCCTGCGCAGCGCATGGAAGCTGCTCGCCAAGTCGATCCACATCCTGCTGGAAGGCGCGCCGGAGGATGCTTCGCCGGAGAAGGTGGAGCAAGGCCTGATGGGCGCCGTGCCGGGCCTGGCGGCCGTCAGCCACGTTCACGTGTGGCAGCTCACCTCCGGGCGCACGATGGCCACGCTGCACGTTCGCCCCAACGTGGACGAGGAAGCACGCGCCGTGGTCAAGCGCGTCGAAGCGGTGCTTCGAGAGCAATTCAGCATCGAACACGCCACGGTCGGGATCGACTGGAACTCGGGCACCGACGAGAACGTCTGCAGCTTGCAGCCCACGTCGGAGCGTCAGGACCACAGCGGCCACGATCACAGCGGTCATGACCACAGCGGGCACGACCACAGCGGCCATGATCATGGCAATCACAAGCATGGCGGCGGGCACAGCCACGGCCATGACCACGACCATTCCGCTCCTGGTCACAGGCATTGAGGCCGCGCGAGCCGGCTCGCACTCCACTTGAGGATTTGCATCCATGACGTCCCGCAAAACCACCAGCGCCGACACCGCGCAATGCTCGACCACCAGCCACGACGCGGCGACCGATGCCCTCGCAATGTCGCAAAGTGACGTCGCTGTTCTGGCCGAGACCTTCCGCCTGCTGGGCGACCAATCGCGATTGAAGATCCTGCTGCAGTGCATGCATGGCTCGGTCGCCGTGGGGGACATCGCCGAAGCGCTCGACCTGTCGCAGTCTCTGGTCAGCCATCACCTGCGGCTGCTGCGCGGTGCGCGCCTCGTGCGCGGCGAACGCCAAGCCAAGCACATCTTCTACAGCATCGCGGACCAGCACGTCAGCCAGGTGCTGCAGGACATGGCGGTCCACATTTCCGAGGACAAAGCCGACGACTGACCAGGCCCAAGCACCCAGGCGAATGGCAGGTTGCGAGGCGCCGGTACCCACGCCGCCGGTTAGCCTCAAGGACGTCCTCGATGCGGCCTGGGCGCAACACCCTGAATCGCGGGCCCTGCCTGGGCGCCGGGATGCCGCGCAGGCACAGCAATGGGCGGCGGCAGCTTGGACGCCTGAGCCTCCCGCGCTCGCAATCACCCACAAGACCGACCGGTTCAACCGCACAACGGCACTCGTGAGCTGGATGTCGGAGTGGCCACAGCGACGACGCGGGGTTTTCCCACCACCTTGTCCATGCAGCCTGCCCGCTAGGGCAACCCAAAGGGCTTGACCTTGCCTTCGTTGTAACGCCTAGCCTCCACACAAATTTCTGCAGAGCGCTTCGGAAGGGCCGGAGTCCTGCATCCAAGAAAGGGGCACTTCGGGGTTCTAGGGATTTTCCGTCCAAATGCGACATTCAGACTGCTAAGTGATTGATTTATTGTGACTGGCTATGTGAAGCGCCAAAAAAGTAATACCCCTCTGGAGGCCGCGGACGGCGTGGCCTCCAGAGCACTTTGTCGTTTTTGGACGGAAAATCCCTAGAACCCAGGAATACGCGCCGGATAGAGATCAGCGCAAGGGCGCGATCGTGATCAAGCCCGTAAATTGCTGATCAGGGTAAAGTTTCAACAAGCTAGTTGATCCTACCGCCCGCATAACACTGCCATTCAAAAATCCCTGTAAAAACCGGATTTTTATCCATCAAAGCAACGATCGCCATCACATAAACCACAACAAACACCAAAGACAGTGCGCCAGTTTGACCGCCATCAATTTACTGACGATTGCATCATTCATACTGCGAGCGATTAAATATTTATTCAGATGGAGCTAAATCATGACTGACAAATCACGCTCGGTAACGATAGGCAGTTACCTGGCACTGGCGTTCGCCATCGTCTTCTTTTCGGGACTGTTGCAGTCCAACCAGTGGTACGGAGTGTTCGACTTCACCACACTGAACGGTTCGTTCGGCACCATGGTACAGAGCGTCAGCGAGAACGGCGACGGCCTCAAGACTGCCATGACCGACATGCGCGGCAAGGGGGGCAACGGCGCCCGCGACGGCTTCCTGTTTGCCCTGACCCTGATCCCCACCGTGATGTTCGCCCTCGGCATGATCAATGTGCTGGAACACTACGGCGCCCTGGATGCCGCCCGCAAGCTGCTGACCCCGCTGCTGCGCCCGCTGATGGGGATCCCTGGCAACACGGGCCTGGCGCTGATCGCCTCCCTGCAGAGTACCGATGCCGGCGCCGCCATGACCCGCCAGCTCAAGGATGAAGGGCTCATCACCAAGCGCGAGACCGACGTCTTCACCATGTTCCAGTTCTCCGCCGGTGCCACCATAGTCAACTTTTTCTCCTCCGGCGCCGTGCTGTTCACCCTGACCCTGGCCGAGCGCCCTCATCTGGAAGGGGTCACCATCAAGCTGACTCGCGAGGCCCACAAGCCGGCCATGGTGCCGTCAGAAGGCACCAAGGCCCTGATGGCCATCGTGGAAGAGTGTGGTCAAGAGCTGGGTCTGCCCATCCGCTGGCAAGAGGTCGGTGGCGGCTCGGATGCCAACCTGACCGCCGCCCTCGGCATTCCGACCCTGGACGGTCTGGGCCCTATCGGCGCCGGTTTCCACAGTGACGAGGAGTATCTGGATCTGGCGAGCATTGCCCCGCGCATCGAGCTGCTGGTGAAGGTGCTGACCCGCCTGGCCGCGTGATATCCCCATCCATGGCCAAGGCCAGCCGGTTTGCACCGGCTGGCCTTTTTTATATCCGGCGACGCCGTCACTCCAGCGGCGGCAGAAACTTCGCCATCACCTTGCCGGTATGCCCCTCCTCCTCAAAGGCCACCAGCGTCTTATCCAGCTGAGTAATGAGCTCCTGAGCCCGCGGCGATCCCTTGCTCACCATCAGGTAGAATCCCTTGCGATTGGGTAGGCGCAGATGGGTCAAACCGGGTTCACTCTGGTAGATGCCAAGGCTGAGGCCGCTTAGCAACGGCTCGACCGAGTTTGGCAGAAAATCGCAGCGCCCCCGCGCCAGCAGGTCGAGAGCCTGCTGCAGCCGCTTGACCCGCCGCAGCTTCTTGTTGATGCCATAGGGGGCATAGTTGTAGCCAAGCAGTCCGCACATCCGGCCGCGGCTGGCCACCTCCAGATCCGGCGCCTCGGGGAAGCGGCGCTTGAGGTAGAAGAGACCGAGGCGGGTGTGATAGAGGGGAACACTGTAGTAAACATGGGCCGCCAGCTCCGGCTTGTAGCTGGCATCCCAGGTCAGCTCGCACAGGCCGTTTTGGCCATAGTCGACCAGCTCCTGCTTGACCCTGGCCCATGGCAGGTAGCGGATCTGGGGAGACAAACCATTCTGGCGCAGGGCATCGAGCACCAGGGTCGCCGCCGCCCCGGTCAGCCGTTCGGGTTCCGGCACGCCGTTGTGGCGCACCCAATAAGTGTAGGGAGGCCATTCACTGCCATTGCCGAGGCAGATCCGCACCGGCGCGTCACTCTCCTGTGCCGAGGCGACCGGCATCAACATGGCAAGGATCATGCCCGACAACAGCCAGAATCCCTTCATCCCTCTTCCTCCATGTGCCAATCTCCTGAGTGCAGAGCGTCTTGCCCTCTGTGCTACCCTCACAGCCCGTGCTCCGGGCGCCATAGCGCCAACAGGAGGGGCGGAATATCGCCATAGGCCAGGGTCGGCGTCTGGTGCCACTGCGCCAGCTTTTGCAGCGCCTTCCCCAGCTCCCCTGCCAGGGTGCGGGTCACCCTGACCCCAGCCTCCAGATAGAGGTTCTTTATCTCGAAGATCCCCTGCTGGCGATGGGCCTTGGCATCCATCCGGCCCACCAGTTTGCCGCAATGCAGCAGCGGCAGCACGAAGTAGCCGTACTGGCGCTTGTGCGCCGGGGTATAGCACTCGATGCGGTAGTCGAACTCGAATAGCTCGCGGGCCCGCCTGCGATCCCACACCAGAGGATCAAAGGGCGACAAGGCCGTGGTATGGGTCGCCCTGAGGGTGCCCCCCTGCGCCTTGACCAGCTCGTCAGCCAGCGAGGCGTGGACGAAGGCGCCGTGCTGCCATCCCTCCACCCGCACCGGAAACAGCTCTCCTTCGTCGGCCAGTTGATGGAGCAGGGCATCGTATTTGCCGCGTCGCAGCCGGTAATAGTCGGCCACCCAGCCGGCCTTGACCAGCCCCAGCGCCCGGCAGCTGGCACGCACCATCTCTCGCTGCGCCGTCTCCGGGCTCGGCAGATCCCGCTCGTCGCACCAGCCGGGCATGACCCGCTCTGCCAAATCATAGACCCGCTGGAAGTTGCGCCGCTCGCGCACCATCAGGCGCCCCGCGGTGAAGAGCACCTCGAGATGACGCTTCTCCGGCTTCCAGTCCCACCAGCCGTTGCCCTTCTCTCCCTGGCGGGCAAAGTCGGCTGCTCGCACCGGCCCCTGCTGGCGGATCTGCTCGAGTAGCCGGTCAATGTCCTGCTGATGGGTGGCGAGCCAGTGGGCCGAAAACTTCCAGCCCATGGCGGCAGGATCCAGCATGCGATGGCGCAGCAGCCGGTAATCCTCCCGGGGCACGAAGCAGGCCTCGTGGGCCCAGTATTCGAAGAGGTCGCCCTCGGCCAGCAGCCGCTCCAGCCAGACGGGATCGTAGTGGCCGAGGCGGCTGAACAGCACCAGGTAGGGGTTCTAGGGATTTTCCGTCCAAATGCGACATTCAGACTGCTAAGTGATTGATTTATTGTGACTGGCTATGTGAAGCGCCAAAAAAGTAATACCCCTCTGGAGGCCGCGGACGGCGTGGCCTCCAGAGCACTTTGTCGTTTTTGGACGGAAAATCCCTAGAACCCCTACTGCTTCCCGTCGCCAATCTCAGTTGAAATAGTACTGGCAGTCAGCGTTCCAACGCAGGGAATACTCAGCAAGCGCTGTCCAACCTCATCTTCGTCCAACTTTCGTTTCAACTGAGATTCCAGATCTTTAATCTGCTCAACAAGATAGTGATAATGCTGTTGTAATTTCAGCAGTAACTGGCTGAGATAAAGAGGCAAACTACTGTCCTCAAGAAGGGTACTCAGTCGACTAATAACGGCAGCACCTCGCGGAACGCTGATACCAAATTCCAGCAGAAAAGCATGCATCTGATTAGTTGTTTTCACCTTATCCTGAACCAGGGATTCACGGACACGATGCAGAGCTCGCATTGCCTGCTGAGATTCGGTTCTGGGCTGCACGAAACGCATAGATGGACGTGATGCTGCTTCACAGATAGCTTCAGCATCAACGAAGTCATTTTTGTTGCTTTTAACGAATGGGCGGACAAATTGCGGTGATATCAGCTTTGGAAAATGCCCTAACTCTGCCAGCTTGCGTGCCATAAAGTGAGAACCGCCACAGGCTTCCATCGCGATGGTTGTTGCCGGGCATGTCGCCAGAAATTCGATTAGCTTTGGTCGGGTGAATTTTTTACGGTAAACGGCCTTCCCACGATGATCCTGACAATGAATATGGAAAGAGTTCTTACCCAGATCGATACCAATAAGCGCAATGTTTTCCATGATGGTTCTCCGAATGAAAGCCTGTCCTCAGCATAGTACTGGGAAGGAGGGAGTGACCATCTCATTAAATAAAGCACGCTAAGCCGTAAGTAAGCGTGCTCCTGTGAAAGCCACAGCTAAAACTGCGTAGTACACATAGAGGTATTTTTTTCTAGATTTATATCGAATTTCGTTATCGAATTTCGCTTATTATTGATCAACTCGTTGCAGATCATGAAGGCGAAAGTATGACGAATAACCCTACCGATGACAGCAGACCATGGTCGGTCTTTCTTATTTTTCTGCGGCTTGGATTGACATCTTTTGGCGGCCCCATTGCGCACTTGGGCTACTTCCGCGCCGAATTTGTCACACGGCGGCGCTGGCTCTCCGAACGGAGCTATGCTGACTTGGTCGCGCTTTGTCAGTTCTTGCCAGGGCCTGCAAGCAGCCAGGTCGGCATAGCGGTAGGACTGTCTCGGGCTGGATACAGCGGGGCGCTGGCTGCTTGGGCTGGCTTCACGCTGCCGTCTGCCATAGCCTTGATCCTTTTTGCGCTCGGCATCTCCAGCTATGGCGATTACGTCTCGCAGGGCGCGTTGCATGGCTTAAAAGTGGTGGCTGTGGCCGTGGTCGCTCAAGCAGTATGGGGCATGGCGCGTAACCTATGCACGGATGGGCTGCGAGTCACCATCATGGCAATTGCTACCTGCGTCGTTTTACTTGTGCCGTCCGCGTGGGGACAGGTTGGCGTGATTGCTATCGCAGGCATCGCAGGCCGGTTATTGTTCAAGCCAGCGAAAGTTGTTGAGCATGACCCCCTACCTATCACGGTCAGTCACCGGGCCGGCGTGCTTTGGCTCTCGCTGTTCTTTGTCTTGCTGATTGGCCTGCCGGTGTTGGCCGAACTGATGCCAAGTCAAACCATGGCAATGGTGGATTCCTTCTATCGTGTCGGATCACTGGTGTTCGGCGGTGGTCACGTTGTGCTGCCATTACTGCAAGCCGAAGTGGTGCCCTCCGGCTGGGTCAACAATGAATCCTTTCTCGCGGGGTACGGGGCAGCTCAAGCGGTGCCCGGCCCTTTGTTCACGTTCGCCGCGTTTCTTGGTGCCTCGATGAACACCGCCCCGTCGGGCTGGATCGGCGGCATTGTGTGTCTGCTGGCTATCTTCGCGCCCTCGTTCTTGCTGGTCGTCGGATCAATGCCATTTTGGGAGCGTTTGCGCCGCAATACAGGCATCCAAGCTGCGCTGGCCGGGATCAATGCCGCTGTAGTCGGCTTGCTGCTGGCCGCGCTGTATCAGCCTGTATGGACTAGCGCCATCTTTCAGCCGCAAGACTTCGGCTTGGCATTAGTTGCCCTTGTCGCACTTATGTTCTGGAAGCTCCCGCCGTGGCTGGTTGTCCTCGGTAGCGGTGCAGCTGGGTGGCTGTTGAGCGTCGCTCTGTGAGGCACAAAAAATGACTGACAAAGACCTCTACGGCGGTTTGATCCGCCTGCACATCCTTCACCATGCAGCCGAGGAACCTGTCTTTGGGCTGGGGATCATCGAAGAGCTACGCCGACACGGCTACGAGATGAGCGCTGGCACCGTGTACCCGATGCTGCACGGCCTGGAAAAAAAAGGCTATCTGACCTCACGCCACGAACGCACCGGGCGACGTGAACGGCGTGTTTATGACATCACTGAACAAGGCAGAACTGCACTTGCTGATGCGAAAACAAAGGTCAAGGAGCTGTTCGGAGAGTTGGTAGAAGGTGGTTGAGTTTTTGCTTCTATGTCAGGTTGAGCTATACCCTAACTGGATTGTCATTTTCAGAAGACGACTGCACCAGTTGATTGGGCGTAATGGCTGTTGTGCAGCCAGCTCCTGACAGTTCAATATCAGAAGTGATCTGCACCAATCTCGACTATGCTCAATACTCGTGTG
>NZ_JAPCIQ010000107.1:0-11042 GCF_027707405.1 Aeromonas sp. QDB68
AGGGCGTGCATCGAGAAGACAGATTATCCCATCCCGGCAGAACTGATGCCGTCAACCCCGTCCTGGTGAATAGATACGTTTATCCCACTGCCGGGTGGTTTGCGGTTCAACTGCCATGGCTTTCACGGTATCAATCCCCGACACCGTTTCCACCAGAAACGCCTGATTCTCGGCCCCGCGCATAAACTTCTCATTCAGGCGGCTGCGCAACATAGGGGTAAAGCAAACTGACAAGATGATGTAACAAGGCAAGGAGGCCAATACAATCAGCGTTAAGGTGGTGCTGTAGTAAAACATCACCGAGAGGAACACCACCGAAAATAGCAAATCGAGCACCACCGTGATGGCATTACCGGTCAGAAACGAGCGGATGTTTTCCAGTTCGCGCACGCGGGCGACTGAATCACCCACCCGACGCGCCTGAAAATAGGCCAGTGGCAGATGCAATAAATGACGAAATAACGCAGCACCTAATTCCACATCCATCCGACTGGTGGTGTGTGAAAACACATAACTACGCAACCCAGTCAGTATTACCTCAAACGTCACCACGACCAGTAAGCCCATGGCAATCACATCCAAGGTACTAAAGCCCTTGTGCACCAGCACCTTATCCATCACCACCTGAAAGAACATCGGCGTGACTAAGGCAAACAGTTGCAACACCAGACTGACCACTAAGACTTCCAGCAGCAATTTACGGTATTTAACCACGGCCGGAATAAACCAGGAGAAATCAAACTTGCGTAACTCACCGGCCAAGGATGCCCACGAGGTAAACAGGATCAGCTTGCCACTCCAGCGCTCGGCAAACTCATCAGGCGAAACCACTTGTGGACGACCGACTAACGGGTCTTGAATCAAAATCTGATTGTCATCGGCGCGAGCCAGAATGACGTATTGCCCGTTACGCAATAACGCCATACAAGGCAACGGGGTTTGAGTTAAGCGAGGCAGCGTGGTTGAAACTAATTTGGCTTTAAGAGAGAGTTTTTTAGCAGCGAGAAGAATTTCAGTATTGCCGAAAAATTTACCACTTTCGGTGAACTCATGCGCCAGTTGGTCCGGCTCGGTGGCGATACCATGAAAGCGCGCCAGCATGACCAAGCAGAGCAGGCCCGAGTCTGGTGCAGATGCAGCAAGAGAAGCCGGGTCAGCGATAGCCGACTCGACGAGGGTGTTTGATTCCATATGTATCCCTTGCCGGATTAGTTCCGATCTAAGTTTATGAATTTGTGCTTATTTGAGAACCAATCTTATCCGGATATGTAAGAAAAGGTAAAGAGGAAGTGAGCAAAATTATGCACACAATAGGGTTGAATCACAGACAACAGTATTCACTAAATTAAACCAAATCACGCGCTGTAAAAACGGATTGTCTGATGGAATCATAAGGAGAGGCTTTATTTGTACATAAACAATGAGCAAATGCCGTGCAAACAAGTGATCAACACGAATGCAAACAACCGATCAGTTGCTATGCAAATGAGAGATCAAGTGAATGCAATTACGCACCATCCTCTTCAATCGACGCAAGACCCTTCCCGCCCACTCCAACGGCATGACATTACGCGCCTATGAGGGTGACACCCTTGTGTTCGAACAGACCTACTACTCCATCGGGGGCGGTTTCATCATCGAGGAGAGTCACTTCGCCAACGCCCGGGAAGAGGCGGCCCGCTTCGATGCTGCCCACCCCATCCCCTATCCCTTCGAGAGCGGCGCCGAGCTGCTGGCACAGTGCCAGGAGAGCGGCCTCTCCATCTCGGGGTTGATGCTGGCCAACGAGAAGGTGTTTCGCTCGGAAGCGGAGATCAAGGCCGGGCTTCGCAAGATCTGGCAGGCGATGCAGGGGTGTGTGGAGCGTGGCTGCAAGAGCGAGGGGGTGCTGCCAGGCGGCCTCAAGGTCAAGCGCCGGGCTCCCGCCCTCTATCGCCAGCTCTGTGGCGAGACCAATTTCAACAAGGATCCGCTGATGGTGATGGAGTGGGTGGATCTCTTTGCGCTGGCCGTCAACGAGGAGAACGCCGCCGGGGGCCGGGTGGTGACGGCGCCGACCAACGGCGCAGCGGGCATCATCCCCGCGGTGTTGCACTATTACGATCGCTTCGTGCGCAAGGTGGATGACGAGCTGCTAATGCAGTACTTCCTCACCGCTGCCGCCATCGGCATCCTCTACAAGAAGAATGCCTCCCTCTCGGGGGCCGAGGTGGGCTGTCAGGGCGAGGTCGGCGTGGCCTGCTCCATGGCCGCTGGAGCCCTGGCCGAGCTGCTGGGCGCCAGCCCCGCCATCGTCGAGAACGCCGCCGAGATCGGCATGGAGCACAATCTCGGGCTGACCTGTGATCCCGTCGGTGGTCTGGTGCAGGTGCCCTGCATCGAGCGCAACGCCATGGGTGCAGTCAAGGCGATCAATGCCGCCCGCCTCGCCCTGCGCGGCACCGGCGAGCACAAGGTGTCGCTGGACAAGGTGATCAGAACCATGTGGGAAACCGGCAACGACATGAAGACCAAGTACAAGGAGACCGCCCGGGGCGGCCTTGCCGTCAACATCACCGAGTGTTAAGCCTCTGTGATAAAGCCGCATATGGCACTCGAATACCCGGCATCGCCGGGTATTTTTTTGCAAAACGTTTGTCTGGCGCTTAACAAAATGGATAACCATCAAAATAAATTTTATACTCGCGCCACGAATTCAACAAAAATAGATCTGTTTCAACTTTTTTTAGGCATTGAACCGTTACACTGTGGTTATCCGGTTCCCTGGCCTTTGTGATGACAGACCCGTCCCATGGATCCCTTTTCTGCGAGTGGGCATGGCGCCCCCTTCTACCCTGAGGTAATTGTTACATGATCAGCGTTTTTGATATCTTCAAAATCGGTGTTGGCCCCTCCTCTTCCCACACTGTCGGCCCCATGAAGGCAGCCAAACAGTTCGTGGATGAACTGCGTGCTGGCGGCAAGATCCGTGACATCACCCGGATCCAGGTCGATGTCTATGGCTCCCTCTCCTGGACCGGCAAAGGCCACCACACGGATACCGCCATCATCATGGGTCTGGCGGGCAACCTGCCGGAGAACGTCGACATCGACGCCATCCCCGAATTCATCTCCCGCGTGGAGCAGACCGGTCGTCTGCCCATCGGCCTGCACTGCCACACCGTCAGCTTCCCCAAGGGCGCCATGATCTTCCATGACGAGGCCCTGCCCCTGCACGAAAACGGCATGAGGCTGACCGCCTTCATCGAAGATGACGCCGTCTACAGCAAGACCTACTACTCCATCGGCGGTGGCTTCATTGTCGACGAAGAGAACTTTGGCAAGGGTGACAGCGGCGACATGTCCGTCAGCTATCCCTTCAAGAGTGCCGCCGAGCTCATCGCCCACTGCAGCCAGAGCGGTCTCTCCATCTCCGCCCTGATGATGGAAAACGAGAAGTGCTTCAACACCCCGGAAGAGATCTACAAGAAGCTTGGCAAGATCTGGACCACCATGCGGGAAGGGATCGAGCGCGGCTGCCGCACCGAGGGCGTCCTCTCCGGCCCGCTGCGCGTACCGCGCCGCGCCGCGCCGCTCTACCGCCAGCTGACCACCAACGAGAACCTCTCCAACGATCCCATGAACATCGTGGACTGGGTCAACATGTTCGCCCTGGCGGTGAGTGAAGAGAACGCCGCCGGTGGCCGCGTCGTCACCGCGCCGACCAACGGCGCCGCCGGCATCATCCCCGCCGTGCTGGCCTACTATGACAAGTTCATCCAGCCGGTGGGCCGCGACGAGTACACCCGCTTCTATCTGGCCGCTGCCGCCGTCGGCATGCTCTACAAGATGAACGCGTCCATCTCCGGCGCCGAAGTGGGCTGCCAGGGTGAAGTGGGCGTCTCCTGCTCCATGGCCGCCGCCGGCCTGACCGAGCTGATGGGCGGCAGCCCCGAGCATGTCTGTGAAGCCGCCGAGATCGGCATGGAACACAACCTGGGTCTGACCTGCGACCCGGTGGCCGGCCAGGTACAGGTACCCTGCATCGAGCGCAATGCCATCGCCGCCATGAAGGCGGTCAACGCCTCCCGCATGGCCCTGCGTCGCACCTCCAAGCCGCGTGTGTCGCTGGACAAGGTGATCGAGACCATGTACATCACCGGCAAGGACATGGACTCCAAGTACCGCGAGACCTCCCGCGGTGGCCTGGCCATCAAGGTGATGCAGGTCGCCTGCGACTAACGCCGAGTCGCGATGACATGAAAAAAGCGGGATATATTCCCGCTTTTTTTTTGGTCGCGATTTAAAGGGCAGCGTTCGTGGATAAAGGGAGGCCGACAAGGGATAAAAAGAGACGGGCATATCACCTCCACCCGTTCGCCGTGACAGGAGAACGGGGGAGAGCTATTTCACGATGCGATCGGCCAGGGTACCGACGGCCACCACGAAATAGGGGGAGCGATTCCAGTGACGCAGTACCCGGTAATTCTCATAGGCAAGGTAGCTTCGCCCGTGAATATCGTCGGGGCGGATGAGGGAGGCCTGCATGTCGACCGCAGGCAGAGGTGAGCCGTCCTGCTGGCGAACCCCGAGGGCCTGCCAGGTCGCCAGGGACTTGCGGGTCTCAAGCCCCAGCAAGGCGGGGTCCAGACGCTCTGGCACCCTCACCCGCCGTCCCCAGGTCTGGTCTTCGCGCCAGCCGTTCTGGCTCAGATAATTGGCAGCCGATCCAAATACATCCGCCAGATTGCCCCAGAGATCCTTCTTGCCGTCCCCGTCCTGATCCACCGCGTATCGCAGGAATGACGAGGGCATGAACTGCACCTGCCCCATGGCCCCCGCCCAGGATCCCTTGAAGTTGGCGGGGTTCACATGTCCCTGCTCCAGAATGCGCAGGGCATCGAACAACTCGCCTTTGAAGAAGGCTTCACGGCGACCGTCCCAGGCCAGGGTCGAGAGAGAAGAGATAAGGGGATAATGGCCGGTTATTTTGCCGAAATTGGTTTCAATTCCCCACAAGGCAACAATAAAGCGGGGCTGTACCCCATATTCCCGACCTATTTTTGTGAGCAGCGGCAAATGCTGGCGATATAAGGTTTGGGCTTGCTTGACTTTCCATTCCGGCACCGCCCGGGGAATATATGTGTCCAGGGTCAGTTTGAATTCCGGCTGATTTTTGTCGTGCCTGATGGCGGCATCGACAAGGTGGACATCCGCAAAGGCCGCACTCACCGTCTCGAGCAACATGCCCGCCGCCAGCGCCTGCTCTTTGAGGCTTGCCACGTACTGGTCAAAATCGGGGCCGGCCTGCACCGGCGATCCCGACAGGGCGCCTGACAACAGCAGTGCCAGCCGCCCCGCCCTCATCGTGCGCCCTTTAATTGCGCCTTGTGCTGCTCCAGCAGGTTTTCCGGTGGCGGTGGCACCTGAAGATAAAAGCCCTGGCTCTTCAGGGCGGCCATCACCCGCTCCGTGGAGGCCAGCCCCAGGGGCTTGGCCGGGTCCAGCTTGGTCATCAGGACCAGTTCGGGACGCCCGAAGGTACTCATCAGCACCTCGGGAACGCGGGAAAAGTCCTCTCTTCGTTCAATAAAGAGATAGGTCTCGGCTTTTTTGCGACTTTTATAGACTGCACACAACATGGAAATTGATATAATCCGACGGGTTTATTGCCTCTGGTGGTGGCAAACTATAACATCAGGAATTGAATAACAATAACGTATTACCGTCTCGGTTCGGGGAAGATTCATGGTTGAACGCGATAACGAATTGAAAGGGACCACCTTCACTATTTCTGTGTTGCATCTCAGCGATGGCAATCCGGCCCGGATCCGACAACTGCTGGAGGCCAAGGTCGCGCAGGCCCCCCAGTTTTTTAATTGTGCCCCCCTCGTCCTCAATGTGGAACGCCTCGAGGCGATCCCCGATTTCGAACAGCTCAGGGAGCTGGTCGAGTCGGAAGACTTCGTGCTGGTCGGGATCACGGGGGCGCGGGACGAGGCGATGAAGACGGCCGCCAAGGCGGCAGGCCTCGCCGTCATGGTGTCAGGCAAGAGCCGCAAGGCAGAACCTGAGCCGACACCGCCAGTGCCTGAGCCCAAGCCAGTGGAGGCCGCACCGGTTCCCCCGGTGCCAGCGCCCGTGGAGGCAAGCAAGGTCCACGTGGGCCCGGTGCGCTCCGGTCAGCAGATCTATGCAGCCGGCACCTCGCTGGTGGTGCTGGGCTCGGTGAGCCCTGGCGCCGAAGTCATCGCCGATGACAGCATCCATGTTTACGGTGCCCTGCGTGGCCGAGCCATCGCAGGGGCCAAGGGCAATCCCAAGGCCCGCATTTATTGCCAGCAATTGCAGGCCGAGCTGCTCTCCATCGCGGGCACCTTCCAGCTCAGCGATGCATTGCCTGCAGGCGTGATACAAGAGCCGGTCCATATCCGGCTCGACAATGAACAACTTCGTATAGACCGAATCAAATAGAGTTACAAGGAAGCGAGAATGGCGCGAATCATAGTCGTTACATCGGGCAAGGGTGGCGTTGGCAAGACGACAACCAGCGCGGCACTGAGCACCGGTCTGGCCCAGCGTGGCCACAAGACCGTGGTCATCGATTTTGACATTGGTCTGAGAAACCTGGACCTCATCATGGGTTGCGAGCGGCGCGTGGTCTATGACTTCGTCAACGTCATCAACGGGGAAGCCAACCTCAACCAGGCCCTCATCAAGGACAAGCGTTGCGAAAACCTGTTCATCCTGCCCGCCTCCCAGACCCGGGACAAGGATGCCCTGACCCGTGAAGGTGTGGAGAAGATCCTGGATCAGCTGGCGGAGATGCAGTTTGACTACATCGTCTGCGACTCCCCCGCCGGTATCGAATCCGGCGCCCTGATGGCGCTCTATTTCGCCGACGAGGCCATCGTCACCACCAACCCGGAAGTCTCTTCCGTGCGTGACTCGGATCGCATCCTCGGTATCCTGGCCTCCAAGTCCCGCCGTGCCGAGCGCGGTGAGGATCCCATCAAGGAGCACCTGCTGCTGACCCGCTACTGCCCGACCCGCGTCAACCGCGGCGACATGCTGAGCGTGCAGGACGTACAGGAGATCCTGGCCATCAAACTGCTCGGGGTGATCCCGGAGTCCCAGGCGGTGCTGCGCGCCTCCAACTCCGGCGAGCCGGTCATTCTGGACAAGGAGTCCGATGCCGGTCAGGCCTACGAGGACGCCGTCGCCCGCCTCTTGGGTGACACCAAGGATTTCCGTTTTCTGGAAGAAGAGAAGAAGGGCTTCTTTAGCCGACTGTTCGGGAGTTAAGCATGTCATTATTGGATTATTTTCGTTCCAACAAGAAACAGAACACCGCACAACTGGCCAAAGAGCGGTTGCAGATCATCGTGGCTCACGAGCGTTCATCCAGAGGGGGGCCGGATTACCTGCCCCAGCTCAAGCAGGACATCCTCGACGTGATCCGCAAATACGTGCAGATCGACCCGGACAAGATCACCGTCCAGCTTGATCAGAAGAGTGACGAGTTGTCGGTGCTGGAGCTCAACATCACCTTCGCCGACGACCAGAAGAAGGGATGAGCTGACGCACCATGCGCGACCCCTTCCCCCAATGAAGACCGGATCCTTTCCCAGGATCCGGTTTTTTAATGCCTGGCGTCCCGGCATCTCGCCAAGGGCATCAGGGCCAGCTAGAATACCGCGCACCCCGAGGCGCTGCCGACGGGCATTCCCTCCCCCCTTATCTGGAACACGGCTTTTATGTCTTTGAATGACGAAATGCACAGCGTCGAGGAACTGCTCGACACCGCCCTCGAACTCTTCATGGAGCTGGCCTCCGACAACCTGCCCGAGCAGGAGATCGTCCGCTTCAATCAGGAGTTCAACGACCGCGGCCTGCTGGCGGAGACCGATCCCGCCGACGACTGGGCGGCCGACGTTGGGTTTGAGGTGAGCGACGCCGACTATGCCGAGATCTGGGTCGGCCTTGGCAACGAACAAGAAGAGTACGAGCACCTGTTTGCCCGCATGCTGCTCTCCCGCCGCGTCGACGAGAAGTTCTGCCACATCGAATGGCTGCCCCAATAATTCCGGATCCCGATGATCCTGGCCACTATGACTGGGACGGCGGGCCCGCGCCCGTGAGGCCTTCGCGCAGACGGCGACTGCTGGGCTGGCTCGGCAAGCTGCTGCTGGCCGCCTTTGCGAGCACCATCGTCTCGGTCGCGCTGCTGCGCTTCATCGACCCCCCCATGTGGACCTGGCGCCTCGAACGCGCCCTGTTTCCCCCTGCCAAGGTGGCCGAGGTGAAGCACGACTGGGTGCCACTTGAGCAGATTTCCCGGGAGCTGCAACTGGCGGTGATCGCCGCCGAGGATCAGCGCTTTGCCGAACATCACGGCTTTGACATGGACGCCATCAGCTCGGCCCTCAGGCACAACCAGCAAAGCGGGCGGGTGCGCGGTGCCAGCACCCTCAGCCAACAGACCGCCAAGAACCTCTTCATGTGGAGCGATCGCAGCTTCCTGCGCAAGGGGATCGAGGCCTGGTTCACCCTGTTGATGGAGCTGGGCTGGGACAAGTCCCGCATTCTCGAGGTGTATCTCAACATCGTGGAGTTCGGACCCGGCATTTATGGCGCCGAGGCGGCCGCCAGGCACTACTTCGGCAAACCGGCGATACGCCTCACCCGCTACGAGGCCTCCCTGCTCGCCGCCGCCCTGCCCAACCCCTGGCGTTATCGGGTCAAGCCCCCCTCACCCTATGTGCAGCAGCGCTCGGCCTGGATCCGTCGTCAGATGGGTCAACTCGGGCAAGTCACCCTGAACCGGGTCCACGGCACAGAGTAGCGCCATCCTGCGGATCAGAGGCGGGCCCCAGATGGCCGCCGACAGTTTCCCGATGAAGGGGCAGATAGTGCCACCACCAGGTTTCGCGCCGCCGCTTGATCTGCCTTCTGTACTGTCGTCGCTTCATCTTGCCAGGCCGCCCCGTCACGCCGCCCCTGCTGGCGGCTCTGTTAACCTTATCCCCTGATCCCGCCATTTGACAGCACGGCATCACCGCCCCCGGGCTGGCTGCCCATCCCAATACTTGTTAAAGTGGCGAACCTGGACGTATCTGGAGTGATTTCATGGAACAACGTAGCCCGGATCAGCTGGTAGAGTGGGCCTATGATCAGTTTCTGGAGCAGGCCGCCGACATGCTGGCCCCCGAACAAATCGTCGACATCACCCTCGAGTTCGAGCAACGTGGCGCGGTGGAGGCAACCCTGCCCAATGCCGACTGGTCAACCGAACTCGGCGAGCCGGTGGACATGGCACGTTGGGCCGAGGTCTGGGTCGGCTTGCTGGATCATCAGGACGAGTTCGAGGTGATCTACGCCACCTTCCTGCTCCCCCGGGATCAGAGCGAGCACGACGTGCATATCCGCTGGCACCGCCAGCAACAGGCATAAGAAAAGGCGCCCCAGGCGCCTTTTTCGTTTTTTGCGCTGCCCGAGTCAGGGGCGTGCCGCGATGGCCTTGGCCAGACAGCGGCGACACCAGCAGGCGCTGGCATCGCTCATGGGCAACGCGGGAAGCTGGTTGCACCAACAGCGCTCGATGGGTTCCCCCGCCGACACGGCGCAGAACGCCGGCTCGCCGCAGCCCGGGCAGGCATGGGTGCTCTTCGAGCCATCGAGCTCGGCCATGCGGGCCAGCTGGGCCTCGCTGTCCATGGTGGACCACTGGCCTATCTCGGTCAGGGTGCGGCCACAACCGAGGCAGAGCCCCTCTTTGGCCCGGCAGTCACCGATGCAGGGACTCGGCACCTTATTCGTCCCCTGCTGGCGTGTCGGAGCCCACGAGGCGGATGCTGTGCTCCTCGATGACGATCTTGCCCTGCTTGTAGAGGCCGCCGATCGCTTTCTTGAAGGTGCCCTTGCTCATGCTGAACATCTTGTAGATGACGTCAGGATCGCTTTTGTCTCCCACCGCAAGGCTGCCCCCCTGCTTTTGCAGGCGCAGCAGGATGCGCGCACCGGCGTCATCCATCCGGGCCAGCCCCGGCTTTTGCAGGGTCAGGTCCAGCTTGCCATCTTCGCGCACCTGCTTGACCCAGGCGGTCAGCGGTCGGCCCGTCATCACGCGGCCGAACACCTCGTTCTTGAACAGCATGCCGGCGTACTGGCCATTGACCACGGCCTTGATGCCAAGGGGGGTGTGCTCCCCCGGCAGCACCGTCACCTCGTCACCGCTCTTGAAAGGGGGGTCGATGCGCAGGAAGCGCTCCAGACGGCTGGTGCCGACCATGCGCCCTTCGTTGTCCAGCATCAGGTGCACCAGATAGACATGGCCCACCTGCATCGGCTTGTTCTGCTCGCGGCTTGGTACGAAGAGATCCTTTTTCATGCCCCAGTCGAGGAAGGCACCAATCTTGTTGGCGTTGACCACCTTGAGACCGACGATGTCCCCCACCATGGCGAAGGGCTTGTCGGTGGTGATCACCGGCTCGCAATCCGCATCCAGATAGAGGAAGACGGACACCTCGCTCTCCTCGGCGACGCCTTCCGGCAACTGGCGCCTGGGCAGCAGCAGCTCGCCGTATTCCCCCGCCGCCAGCCAGGCGCCGCGCTCCTCGATCTCGACGACGGTCAGGGTGTTCATCTTGCCAATCTGTAACATGGTGATCTCTTCTTTCAATATCCGGATGGGCCCATCTCATGGAAGACCCGTCATATAGAGGTGCATCGCCGCCGTCGGATGAGAGAGGACGGGGCCGATTTATGTCATGCAGGCGCGCATGTTACCCCAGAGCGGCAGCAGGACCTAGCCCCTCCCCCCTGTGTCTGACCTCTTTTCCCGCTCCCGGGTGGCCAGATTGACGATATTAGCAGCATTCAGTTCCCCCTTTGCTGCAAATAACCCCACTTTTAGGTAGACTTCGCGGCCGTCAATCCAGAGGAAGCGTCGATGAACCCAGCCACTCGTACCCGTCATCTCAATCATTGACATCCTCCCCCACCTTAGCGCTTCGCGTCACAGGAGGGGGATCCCCATTACTGGGTGATAGCTGCTCGCGCAG
>NZ_JAPCIQ010000108.1:0-10875 GCF_027707405.1 Aeromonas sp. QDB68
GGTATAACCTGGCCAGAAGGAGGCAATATCAATATGATGCACGGCGACAGCAGGGTGATGGTGGTGGTGTGTTTGGACAGCCAGTTTACCAGCACCCTGTCTGTCAACTTCCACTTCCCCAAGATCCCGCGAAGAACCAAACAAAAAGGCGAGCCTGCGCTCGCCTTTGTCTGTGCCGTGATGATCGCCGGGCTCATGCCGGCGCCCCCCGGACCCGCCCTAGAACTGGCCCGCCATCAGCTGGTTCAGGTGATAGAGGTTGCGGGTATCGAGCTCCAGCTCGGTGGCATAGGTGTTGCCACGGGGATAGGTCGCCACCACCCGGGCACCGCGCACCATGCCCGCCACCGACACATCCAGGGAGTTGGAGGTCTGTGTCAGGTCCTTGTAGCTGCTCTGGCCGCGCACCTGCTGGCCGTTGAGCTGCTCCGCCAGCTCCCGGTAGGCGTCCATCTTGGAGGCGCGGATCGCCTGCAACATCTTCTCGGACTGGGAGGGACCGGGCTGGATGTCGATCACCGCATACCCCACCGCCTTGAGCACCGGGAAGTCATCGGGCTTCTCGCCCACGTCATAGTTCACCACCCGGTTGCCACTGCACGCCGTCAGCAACATGGCCATCAGGCAACCCAACAAGATTTTCATCGCTGTTTCCCCGCTTTCCTGTTCACCATACACGATGTTTCACGGCTCAATGTCAGCCAGCCCGTTTCACGCTTCATGACGCGCCACCTCAAGGGGTCAGGTTGACCAGATGACCGGACGGGCTCTGGCCCCCCCGCATCAGGTAACCGCGATTGATGGAGGCCCGGCCAAAGGAGTTGCTGGCACCGGACAAATATTGTTTCGGGATCAGGCTCTGGGCCGTGGTCTCCACCATCTTGGTGCGTAGATCGATGATGCGGGCGTTGACTAGGATCCCCTGCTGATTGCGGCTGAAGGTGCCGGTCAGGATGCGGGAGATGGGCAGCCGGGACGAGAGATCCTTGTAGTTGCGGCTCATCACGAAGTCCCCCTGCGGGGTCACCTGGATGTTGCCCGTGGTCTTGAAATCCACCACCACCTCACCGCGCCGGTTCAGCTCGTAGATGAAGCTCTCCTCGATCTGCTGCCCCATCCAGTTGGTGTCCTTCAGGGTGTCGAGATCGACAAAGGAGGCGACCGCAATGGGCTCGGTCAGGGTCGTGAGAGACTTGCGCTCCATCAGCTGATCCGTCATGCGGGCCACCAGCCAGTTGAGCTCCATCCCCTTCGCCGCCTGGCGAGGGTCTCC
Organism: Aeromonas sp. QDB68; assembly: GCF_027707405.1. Taxonomy (NCBI): domain Bacteria; kingdom Pseudomonadati; phylum Pseudomonadota; class Gammaproteobacteria; order Aeromonadales; family Aeromonadaceae; genus Aeromonas; species Aeromonas sp. QDB68. Next base: position 1,274 of record NZ_JAPCIQ010000108.1, read on the forward strand.
CAGCTCCCGATTGATGGGGTCGGCCGACCCGCAACCGACCAATGCCAGCGCCACCGCCAGCACCGTGATAACTCTCTTCATGGATACCTTTCCTGTATCTGCACCTGACCTGTTATCGGTCGCAACCGCCAACACTTGAGGCGGGAATGCGCGCAGGATCCTCGATGATCCCCGGGCAAAGGCGCGCACTGTGCCACCGGAGCCCGCCGCGCGAGCTCCGGCCAGGGAAGAAGGCATGGTTCTTGCTTTTATTTGGTCACCCGCTCCGGTGCAGACCGGATCTGTGTCCAGGATCCCTGACCCGCCCCACCGGCGGCAGCGGGGTCGCCCACTCAAGGTGTTTGTTATGAAAGTTTCGCTGCTGTTCACCCTGCTGCTGGCCAGCCTGTCGGCCAGGGCCGAACTTATCGAGGCCCAGGGCAGTGCCGCCATTCTGGGGGGCGACGAGGTCTACGCCCGCGAGCAGGCGACCCGGGATGCCCTGCGCCAGGCGCTGCTGGCCAGCGGTGCCTCCGTCTCCAGCATCCAGCGCCTGGAAAACGGCAGCCTGCGCTCCGAGCAGATCCAGATCCGCTCCGGCGGCGACATCCGCCAGTACCGCCTCAAGCGCGAAGAGGTGCGCAACGGCCGCATGTACATCACCCTCGTGGCCGACATCCAGGCGGAGCGGCAGATCTGCCAGACCCAGCACTACGCCAAGGATTTGACGCTGGTGCGTCTGCGCATGCGCTACCCGGACCAGGCGAGCACCGGTGCCCTGGACGACATGCCCGCCGACCTCTCCCGCCGGCTGTTTGAAACCCTGGCGACGACGCCCCAGGTGGTCGCACGCCAGTGGCTGGACGAGAACCTGCGCATCGACCCTCTCCATCTGCAACAGGGGGATCGCAGCGCCCTCGAGGAGATCAAGGCCCTGAGCCTGCGCACCGACAGCCAGTATCTGGTGCTCGGCAGCATCGACGACCTCTCCCTCGAGCCCCAGGGCAACGCCCTCACCAGCTGGTATGAGGATCCTGTGCGCAACTTCTCCATGCAGCTCTACCTGTTCGACGGCATCAACGGCAGCCTGCTTGGCCGCAAGGAGTACAAGGGCCGTGCCAACTGGACCTTCTCCAAGCGGGAACAGGTGGGCAGCAGCGGCGGCCAGTTCTGGCAGTCGAGCTTTGGCCAGGAGGTGGGCTACCAGTTGAAGGAGGCGGCCCAGGACATCGCCGCCGAACTCGCCTGTGCCCCCGTCACCGCCCGGATCGTGGCCCAGCACGAGCGCGGCCCCCACATCAACCTGGGCCGTCGCAACGGGGTCAAGCTCGGGGACCAGTTCCGGGTCCAGCACAGCGCCGACTTCGTCGACCCCTATGGCAAGTCCAGGGTGATGCGCAACCCCGCAGACGGTCTGTTCGAGGTGGTGCAGGTGTTCGAGGATGGCGCCATCATCAGCAGTCAGAACAAATATTCGCCGTTCAATGTCCAAATCGGTGACCTGGCCGTATTGGAATAGGAATCAAGGGTTTAAAAGCACAATGCTTCTTGTATAATGCCCGCCACAAGGTTCCCGTAGCTCAGCAGGATAGAGCGGTCCCCTCCTAAGGGACAGGCCACTGGTTCGACTCCAGTCGGGAACGCCATACAAAACAAGGGGTTAGCATCGTCATGATGCTAACCCCTTGGTCGTTTTAAGCCTCGTACCCCTCTCCGTACCCCTCCACTGCAGTTCATTGCACAACACCATCATGCTGTAACCCCCTTAAAATAATGAGAATTTAATAGCAAATGAATCCTATTCAATAAACTTTCAAACCTACATCACCTCCATGAGTTAGCAGGCTGAATATCTGCATTTCACAATTCCTGGAGGAGATATGGCTCACCTTATCGATACGATGGCCTACACCGGCCAAACCCCTTGGCATGGCCTTGGCAATGTTTTGCCCCCGCAACAATCTCTCGATATCTGGCTACAGGCAGCCGGGATGGATTGGACCATCGAGCAGAGCGACGTGATGTTTAACGTCGCCTCCGATGCGCTACATATCCGCCCCTACAGCGACAGCAAGGTGCTGTATCGCTCCGATACCCTCGCCCCTCTGTCAGTGGTCTCAAGCCGTTACAACGTGGTACAGCCTCACGAGGTGCTGCACTTCTATCAAGACCTGGTGGAAGCCGGTGGTTTTGAGCTGGAGACCGCGGGCTCGCTCAAAGGGGGCCGCAAGCTGTGGGCACTGGCCAAAACCGGTCAGGATCTCAAGCTAGCAGGCGGTGATTTGGTGAAGTCCTATCTGCTGCTGGCGACCAGCTGCGATGGCACGCTCTGCACCACGGCACAGTTCACCTCGCTGCGGGTGGTCTGCAACAACACCCTGCAGATGGCGCTACGCGGTGCGACCGGTGCTATCAAGGTACCCCACTCTACTCAGTTCGACGCCGCTGCCGTCAAAGAGTCGCTTGGGCTCGGGCTCTCCCATTGGGATGAGTTCAAGGCACAGACCAAGGCACTGGCACAACGGCCCGTCGCCCCCGAAGAGGCGCTACGCTTTTTCAGCGACCTATTGGCGCAACCGCTCGATGAGGAGAACATCATCCTCACCAAACCGGTACAACGGCTGCATGAGCTCTATCTGGGAGAAGGCATGGGTTCAGATCTTGCCAGTTCCCGCAATACCGCCTGGGGGCTGGTCAATGCGGTAACGGAATATGTCGATCACCACCGCCGCGCTCGCAGCCAGGATCACCGACTCGATTCCGCCTGGTTCGGTCAGGGGGCCCAGCTCAAAACCCACGCGTTGAACCAGGCCCTCAATCTGTTGCAGTAATGACGGTATCCATTTACGATATAAGCTAAAGATTATATTGGTGCGTTATGTGGACAGTAAAAACGACTGAGCTGTTTGATGCTTGGTTTGATGTGCAAGATGACGCGACGCAGGAGAAAGTCTTGGCCGGGCTACTCGCCTTAGCACAGGGTGGTCCATCGATAGGGCGCCCCCTGGTCGATACCATCAAGGGCTCGCGTTTTACAAACTTAAAAGAGCTGAGGGTGCAGCATCAGGGTGAGCCGCTACGCGCATTCTTTGCCTTTGATCCGTTGCGACAAGCCATTGTGCTTTGTGCTGGCAACAAGGGCGGGAACGAGAAGCGATTTTACAAAGAGATGCTACCGTTGGCTGAGGCACAGTACGCCAGTCATCTGGCTGAGTTGGAGGGAAAGTAATGGGAAGAACACTTGACGATTTGCTGGCCTCCCGTTCAGAAGAGAGTCGGCAACGCATCCAGGAAATGGCGACCGAGCTGTTGCTGGAGGTGCGTATACAGGCGCTACGCGAAGAGCTGGAAGTGTCGCAGGTCGAGTTGGCTAAGGCGCTCGGTGTCAGCCAGCCTGCCGTCGTGGCCATGGAGCAGCGTGGCAGTGATATCAAGCTCTCCACCATGAAACGCTATGTCGAAGCCATGGGCGGCAAGCTGCGTGTGGATGTCGAATTGCCAACCGGACGACACATCGGGTTCAACGTCTGACGCCGTTACGACGACCCGATAACCGGCATCTAGTGATGTAGACTGCCTGTCCCCCCATCCCGAGGCTGCATTTGCAGCCTCTTTTCATTCCATCAGATAGCAAAATCCCCTGACCCGGACTGGCGCATGCCAATCCGGGCGTCGCCATTTATGCCGTCAACAAGGAGTTGTCATGAAAACAAAAGCCAAATACGGCCAAGCCCTGCGGCTGGCCTCCACGACCCAATTAACCCGCGAGCAGTGGCTCGCTATCCGCAAACTCGGCATTGGCTCCTCCGATGCCGCCGTGGCCGTGGGGCTATCTCCCTACAAATGCCCGCTCAGCCTGTGGCTTGAGAAAACCGGTCGCAAGGAGCCGGAGGATATCTCTCACAAGGAAGCTGTGCTGTGGGGCATCGAACTGGAACCTGTGCTGGCGCAGGTCTACGCCAAACGCACCGGCTATAAGGTGCGCCGGGTCAATGCGGTGCTGCAACACCCCGAGCATCCTTTCATGCTCGCCAACCTCGACCGGGAGGTAATCGGCCATCCCGATGGGCCGGGCATTCTGGAGATCAAGACCGCCAGCTATCACAGCGCCCCCCAGTGGGAGGAAGGGGTGCCGGTGGCTTACCAGTGTCAGGTACTGCATCAACTGGCCGTCACCGGCCATGCCTGGGCAGAAGTGGCAGTGCTGATCGGCGGCCAGGATTTTCGGATTTATCGCATCGAGCGCGATGAGGAGAAGATCCAGGATCTCACCGAGCGAGAAGCGCAGTTCTGGCAGATGGTGCAACAAGACCAGCAGCCTGAACCTGACGGCTCCAGTGATGCTGCCAATGCTCTGAGCTGGCTCTTCCCCCGTGACGATGGCCAGACGGTGGATCTCTCCGATTCTCCCGAGTTCAACCAGCTGTTTGGCGAACTATTGCGCTTGCGTCAGCAAAAGGAAGCGGTCGAGCTACAGGAGTCGCAGCTCAAGCAGCGGTTGCAAGCGACCTTGGGTGAAGCCACTGCCGGGCTGTTTGCCGATGGCAAGATCACCTGGAAGCGCAGTAAAGACCGGCTGGCACCGGATCTGGATAAGCTAGGTCAGGATCATCCCGACTTGCTTACCCGTTACGTCAAACCGGTGCCCGGCGTGCGCCGTTTCACCATTCAACCCTTGAGGCAAACACCATGATCAAAGGACTGGCGATCACCCCGCCCGTGATCGGGCGGATCTGCATCGGCAAGCTGGTGCAAAAGCAGGATAAGTGGGTACCGGAGAAGGACGACAGCTTCACCCTCACCACCCAAGTACAACAGAAGGGGGGATGGTTGCTCCATCCCCTGCATCAACACTACTCATCGCAGAAAAGTGGCCAAGGACAGGAGCAGATCAAGATCCGCGCCATTCCGGTGCGGGTGCTGTTCAACGATAGCGACTTGAATCTACGGGCGGAATACAGCGCGTTTGACCGGCAAACCGGCAGGCCGCTGTGTGTCGGGAATGGGGAAGTAGCAAGACGTGTGGGGGCGCAAGGCATGGAGGAAGTCAGCTGCCCTGGACCAGAGCGCTGCGCCTTTGCCGGGCAACAGGGCTGCAAGCTGTACGGGCGACTGAACCTGTTTGTGGAGGGGCAAGGGGATGAGCTGGGTAGCTTTATCTTCCGCACCACCGGCTACAACTCGGTGCGCACTCTGGCGGCTCGACTGAAGTACCTGGAGGCTGTGAGCGGGGGCCATACCCGCTATCTGCCGCTCACCCTGCGGTTGCGGGCCAAGAGCACCACCCAGTCCTACCGCACACCGGTCTACTACGTGGATCTAACCTTGCGGGAAGAGACCCCCCTGACCGAGGCAGTCAGGCAGGCGCAGGAGGCTGCCCAGCGTGACCAAGAGGCAGGCTTGGCCATCGACCAGATGGAGCAGGCTGCTCGCGAGTTGCTGCGTAACGGCCAGTTTGAAGATATCGATGAGGAGGTGCCGATGCTGTTGGAGGAGTTCTATCCCGAAACCAACAGCGACGAAACGGCTAATGGTAACTCTGGTGTGGAGGCGACTACCTCGCATGCCGCACCGCAGAGGCCACAACCAAGAAGGAGTCCACTCACCAACAAATTGGGGAAAGGGAGCCCATCCTCTCCCCAGTGAATGGCGGGTGATCAGCGGGGACGCGCCAACCGCTCCACCAACCGTTCTACCGTTTCCAGCAACAGGCTTCGGTCAGCATCATTGAGCCGAGCCAGTTGCTGGCTCAGCACAATGCCCTGCTCGGTCGGGCGGTTGCTGGTCTCGCGCAGAAAGTCCGCCAGCTCACAGTCAAACAGCTGAGCGAGCTCCGCCAACCGCACCACGGTCGGCACCACAATTCCCCGCTCCATTCGTGAGACGGCTTCCATCCCGATATTGAGGTGCTCAGCCACATGCTCTTGCGTGAATCCGGCTTGAGTACGCTTGTGGCTGATCGCCTTGCCAACGCTCTTGGCTAACAGCTCAAGGTTGATATCTGTCATGGGTCCTCCAGTCAACCTCTATGGTTGACCATGGACCCATTGACGATAAGGACTCAAAAGGTAGACTAAAGACCTACTGAGTCCACCCGACAGCAATTGATGCTGATTTGACACAGATGTTAGGCCCTCGGTCGGTAAACCATCGTGACCAACTCGCAGCAGGAGGGCTCCATAAGACGCTTTTACTACACAATCAGGAAACAACTCATGGAAAGACTGACTTATGACGATCTGGCGACTGACAAGCTGGCTTCACTGATCCGTGCACGAAAATCCTTTGAGGTCGTGGGGCTATCGGGGCGTATGAGCGCAACCGTTATGAAACTTGAAAATACCATAGAAATAAATGGGTTGAGATGCCGGATCTATACCAAGGGCCGGATAGCAGCGGTAGGGGCCAGCGTCTTTGGCGGTATTACCGGTCTGGCCGGGATCGCATCTGCCGTCACTATCGCGGCACATAATCTCGCCACTTACAGTCCAGACTATGAAATCGTCAAGCATTTGGCGGATAACACCCTCACCGTGCTTTACAAAAAATAACCATGTTAACGGCTCATCGAAATCCTTGAGCCTTTAGGAGTCACAGGGATGAACAAACTCATCATTACCTCAACAGCACTGCTGCTGTGCGGCAACGTCCTGGCCTATGGCGAGGCCGGACGCTGGAGCAGCGGCTGGGGTCAGGGCACCAGCGAATACACGGCGGTGGTTAACCAGCAAAACAACCTCTATATCGCCTGTAATGACACCCGCAAAGTCAGCATGACGGCCACAGTGCAGGGCAAGGAGTACGGCTCTTATGCTGGGCAGGCTTTCTCCATCATCGTCGATGGCAGCCAATACGATGCGCCCTATGAGACCGAATCCCGTGTCGGTGAGAACAACTTCTTCGACATGTGGGGCAAGCTGCGCAAGGCCAAGTCGATCCGCATTTTAACGGCTGACGGCAAGCAACTCGCACTGCCAACCAAAGAGGTCGCATCTGTACTGCCCGCCACTAATACCCCCGAGTTTGACTGCTTGATGTGGGACCAATAGTTCACACCCATTCCCATCCAAGAGGAGGCATTTGCCTCCTCTTTTTATTTCTGCCATTCACCCACTCTTGAAGGAGACGCACTATGCCCCCCTGCATTCCCCCTGAATGCGAGCCATTCGATCACCAAGGCTTTTGGCACAAACTCTGGGCCTTTGCCAAACGGGCTGGTCGGCCCTTGATCGAGACCTGCCTGTTGCTCTACTACACCAGCCAGAAGGACGACCTGCCGCTGTGGGCCAAGCTGCTGATCTACAGTGCGCTGGCCTATTTTATCTCACCCATCGATGCGATCCCGGACGTGTTGCCGATGGGGCTCACCGATGACATCGCGGTACTCAGTGCGGCGCTCGCCAGCATTACTGCCTTTATTGATGAACAGATCCGTGCCCGTGCAGCCAGAAAAATGCGCGAGCTGTTCGGCCAAGATTAACCCCCACAAGGAGTACACCATGACCATTCCCTTTTTCCGGGACGGCTTTGCCCTGCCCGTTGACCACGCATTGCTGGTTCTGCTCAACCAAGAAGTCGCTAAAACCGAGCTCAATATCGAGCGCTTAACCCAACTGACCTTCAACTTTCGTAACCCCGGCTACAACGCCGAGCAAGGCGGCGTGCACCCAGTCGAGATCCGCCTGATCCGTGGGCTCGATGGCTGGCTGTTCGATTACGTCACCGACTTCAGCTACCAGGGGCTCGGCCAGGATGCCGAACTCTGCAAGGAGCTCGATTTCAACTTCCTCGATGGGGACCACACCATGTTGGGCTGGGGACCAATGCGACTTGTAGAGGCGCGGGAGTTGTTCGACATCTGGCAGCGCAACTTCATTGCCTACTGCCGGTTGGAATGCTTCAGCGTCACGGTCGCAGGAGATTAGGAGGACACGATGAGCCAAGAATTAGCGCTCTCCCACTACACACGCCAGTGGCTGGGACGAGTCGCCACCAGCGCCAAGCTAACCCCCACTCGCAGTGGTCAACGTTGGCTGCTGCACCTGACCCCGGATAGTCCACACATCCGCACAGTCACCCTGCAGGTCCGTTGGTCTGGCGTGCAGTGGCAACTGCTCTCCCTGACCAATGCCGAGGACTGGCACACCATGAGCCAGCTGGTCGATGAGATCTGCATTGACCCCAAGCGAAGTTGTTTCTGGCATTGCCAAGCAGGGCCGGTGCCGCTCAGCGAGCAGCCCCGCGTGCTGGCCAACTTTCTGAGCGACCTGCAGCGCATCTGCATCCATCGCGGCTATGCCGTGGAGAGTGACCCCATCCCTGACAAGGAGAGAGAAGATAATTAACGCCGTGATCACCATTGAGCTGGAGGCTTACCTTGAGCACAATGGTCAGGTTGAAGCAGTGCATGACCAAGGCCAGCCAGTGAACGGTTATGCCCTCTACCTGCGCTATGAAAACGAACGGGGCGATGCACTGGCGCAATGGCTGTGCGACCACCCGGATCACCGCTGGCTAACCCAGCTAGGCACCATGCTCGCCACCAGTTACCGCGTTCCGCTGCACGACTACACACCGCACACCTTGGCGGCCTGAACACCGCCAACCAAGCCTGCGGTCACCCCCCATCCAATAGCCAATTAACCAACTACCTCGCCTACTCTGCCGCCTACTCTGCCGCGTCCAATGCAGTGGGGCGATGGCGTATCTAGCACCATCATGCTGCATCACAAACTGATCGCCGTGGAGATCCCCGGCACCTATCTCGTCACTGAGCTGATTAACAAAGAGGACCTGTTGACCATCGCTAACCAGATTGCCCGTCAGATACTGGCCAAGGGCATCGCTATCACCGACAAATACTTGTTACAATGAGTACGATAAAAGAATGAGCAAGAGCTCTGTAGCTCCCCACAAATTATTAATTGTTTTTTTGACTTAATTTAAAACAAGGCGAAACGAATGGAACTTACCAATAGAACAGAAACTTTAAATAAAAAATTCCAAATGATAGGTTTATCTGCTGATTGGGTCTTTCAGACTTGGTTGATAAGTGGAAATGAAAATGATGGTATAGTTATTTTTGAAAACGAAGATAGCTCATGCTACGAAGTGATTGAGTTTCATTGCAAAGATGAAGAACGAACCGAAAATCTTTTATTTTCAGGAGATTTTCACGAAATCGAATGTTATATTATTAACATGTTCAACACCCCACTTAAATAATGGTCAGGTTAAATCACCACTGTAAATTAAATCAGTCATACTTAGAACCATCATTCTATACCCACACCTAATTACTATTTTTTACCTGGTGGAGCATGGTGGTTTTGAACTGACGACTAATGAGATTGCACAAACTGGGCTGAGCTCCCTTCCTCTTGTGGTCTACTATTCGGAACAGCTATTTAGGCCAAGCATCCTAACTCCGCAAGGAGCTCGATTTCTACTTCCGTTATCTCCATCAACGCTAAGCTGAAAAATGCTCGTCGTCATTATGGCTGGTTATTACATCTAACGCTTCTGAATAATCTGGTTATTTGCATTCCTGATTACCCATGATTAGCAGTCACCACGAGCTATACTGATCTTACGTACAGTTACTGAGGTGCGAGATCATGGCC
>NZ_JAPCIQ010000109.1:0-10541 GCF_027707405.1 Aeromonas sp. QDB68
CAAAGTAAACTGGATGGCTTTCTTGCCGCCAAGGATCTGATGGCGCAGGGGATCAAGATCTGATCAAGAGACAGGTCTGGGACGACCAAGTTTTCCACCCTTTGAAACCCTCTTTTTGCCCTGAGCTCCGGAGTTTTTATAGTCAGGTAAGAGAGCATTCGGCGTCTGCCCCCGCTGCCAATAACGGCGGATGAGCCGATAAAGATTTTTTTTGGTTGTAGCCTGTGTGGCAATAATTTGATTTACAACTCTGCTTCTTACCCGAGGAAACATGCACTCAGGATTGGATATTAGGGGTTGAATAAGTTGGTAATTTTTATCACGCAGATCTCCTGCCTTTGTCCCTTCATCGGGCTGCGCGTAGTAAAGCTTGGCATAGGGGTCTTCGATCCGCTGCAACACTTCGTTATCGATAGCGTCCAGCAATACCTGTCGCGATATCACAGAAGGAAAAGCAGCCTCGTCATCCAGTGAAATCCAGACTATTTCATCCTGCTGTTCAGCCAGAATACGGTAGGCAATCCCTTCAACGCTGATAACTTCATTGATTCGAAACACGTAATGCCCCCGACATCGCCTCAATATTCTCTAACTGCAAATCCCCGGCTTTCAACTTGGTTACAGGCGTCAAGATGTCGAATAGAAACCAGCGCTGAGCCAGCAGCTGTCTAATCTCCAACAATGATTGTCCCATGGGTTGCTGATAGGCCGTATCCAGCTGTTTGGCTACCTCAATTACGCTTCTATCTGGATCATTCTGGAAGTGATGCTGATAAAACGCCGCTCGCTCCATCAGGACATCAATTTCTATCTCATCCCGTTGTGCCGGATAGAGCCAACTGATGTTTTGCGTAACCACACTGGGAATGTCCTTCTCCGTGATCAGCCACCAGGGAACACCTTTTTGTAACCAATAGCGGCGTTCCAGCTCCAGTTTCTCAATGGTTCTGGCATCACTCAGTGCTTCAGCATACTTGGCTTGCAATGCGAATTTGGGCTGGCTGGCGTCTGTGGTGTTGACGAGGAAATCTGAACTCATCACTTGGAGAACGCCGCGAACGGATGGGTGATCTATCCCAGACTCCAAAGCCAGAGCCTTGGTATCTTCCAACCGAAGAGGAAATTGCTCACGAATATCTACCGTTGAACGACTCCATTCCAAAAGCAGGAATACGGCCAACTCCAGATCTGACAACAAGTGGTGGGTTCGTTGCGATTTATGGCCAAAGACACGATGAGAACGACCTTGAGAGGATAAGTCCCTGACCGTTAACCATGGTTTATAGTCAGAGCCGTGGCCACTGCCTCGCCCCTCACGTAGCCACTTCTGATTCTGCAACTCGGTGTTGACGTACTTTTTCCCAGCCATGAAAAAACCGCCCAGCCATTGGCTCATAAATTGAGCATAGCTAGGGCGGTTTTGGTATTCAACTTTATTACTTAGTATCTAACTATATTACTTGGTATCCAACTTTATTACTCGAATACACTCTTGTATGCGAGTAATAAAAATTCATACCAAATCACCCTGTAAGCCGCATTTCACCACATGAAAAATCGGACACTAAAAAATAAAGTATCATACCAGCTTAAGAATTTAGCGCTAACGATGAGAAAAAGCAGAGCAATAAAGCATCATACCAATGTTTGAAGATTTTGCCGTTTTCTCTAACGAAGTTCAGAACACTCGTGCACGGTGAATCGCAAGATTCGGCTGATGCAGAACATTAACCCAACGCAGTTTCATACCGTGCGAAATACCCAAGAACTGCAAGTCGCTCCCCGCCAACGCTGGACTTCTCAGGCAGCTTGCCCTTATCCACAGATTTGGTCTGCGGATGAGGTATGCCGGAATAACCATCCTTGCCACGCTTTGGTAGCCCAGGCCGCGTCTCAGGGGATGGAGGTGGTGATCCCGTCGAAGCGGAATCGTAAGGAAAAGCGAGAGCACGACAGGGAAATGTATAAGGTAAGGCATCTGGTAGAAATTGCCTTTCTCCACCTGAAACAATGGCGAGGGATAGCCACGCGGTATGCGAAAAACACCGCTTCGTTCGTGGCGGCTGTCCGGATCCGCTGCGTGGCATTATGGGCTGCCATCTTATGACGACAGCCTCTAGCAGGAAAACTACAGCAAAATGATGGCTCGCGCCTTTCGCTCCATCAACGAATACCAGCTTTATATATCTGATGAATACTGATCACCCCCAACAATCGAGCCTCATCAGACACCACGGGGACAGCATTGATGCGATGTTCGTGCATAAGTTCCAGTGTGGCAGCCGCCAGACCGTCCGCTTGGACCACCACCGGTGTTCGGGTCATCAGCTCGGTGACACAGGTATCCAGGGGCAATGTTTTTTCCAAAGAGCGCCGCAAATCACCATCCGTGAAAACTCCCAAGATGCTGCCCTGATCACTACTAATCACTACTAGCCCAAATCCACCACGACTCAAAGCCACAATGGCATCCCTCAAGGATGTGTCTGCAGAACAAACTGGTATTGGTAGCTCAGGGTCTAATATATCCTTGTTGCGTAGCAACAATCGGGCACCCAGGCTACCGCCCGGGTGAGAAACTGCATAGTCCTGCTCGTTGAAATCGCGAATGCGCATAGCACTGATGGCAAGGGCATCGCCCATCATCAGGGTGTTGATGGCACTGGAAGTCGGCGCCAGACCGAGAGGACAGGCCTCCTGCTGGACGCTGATGTCGATGACGTGATCGGCCTGTCGCGCCAGATAGGAGTCGAGCTTGCCGGTGAAACCGATCACCACCAGACCCTTGTGCTTGAGCAGCGGCAGCATGGTCTTGAACTCGCCGGCCTCGCCGGAGTTGGAGATCATGATGACCAGATCCCCCTTGGTGATCATGCCCAAATCGCCATGCAGCGCCTCGGCGGGATGGACGAAAAAGGCGGGCGAGCCGGTCGAGGCCAGGGTCGCGGCAATCTTCTTGCCGATATGGCCGGACTTGCCGATGCCGGTGACCACTATCTTGCCCGTACAAGCAAGGATGGCCTCGCAGGCCGAGACGAAGGAATCATTGAGCCGAGAGCACAGCCTTTGTGCCTCGGCCAGTTCGATACTCAGGGTTTCATGAGCGTAGCGCTGGATCTGTTCACGCATGACGAAGGGAACCTCTGGGGATTGGGGGGAGTTCAGACCAGCACCACCTGGATGCCATGCTGCTCCAGCGCCTGCCGGTCAGCATCGCTGATGCCCTTGTCGGTGATGATGATGTCGATCTTGTCGATGGGCACCACCACGTTGGGCGTCTTGCGGCCGAATTTGCTGGAGTCGGTCACCACGATGATCTGCCGTGCCGCCTGGCACATGGCCTGGCTCACCTGATATGCCTCGTTGAAGGTGGTGGTGCCCTGCTCGACATCGAAGCCGTCGGCGCCGATGAACAACTTGTCGAAGGTGAATACGCGAAAGGCCTGCTCTGCCTGGCTGCCATGAAAGGAAGCGGAGCGTTTGCGGTAGGTGCCACCCGGCATCAGCAGCGTCACGTTGCTGTCCAGCGCCGCTGCTTCATTCATGATGTGCAGGCTGTTGGTCATCACCGTCAGCGCTACCCGCTCTGCCAGCCAGGGCACCATCTGCAGGGTGGTGCTGCCACTGTCGAGAATGATGGACTCGCCATCCCGGACCAGGCTCGCGGCCCTGGCGCCGATGCGCTGCTTGGTGTTCAGATTGAGCACGGTTTTCTCGTCCATGGAGTGATCTTCCAGCGCCGGCTGGGTGAACGCCTCGGCGCCGCCATAGCGGCGGACTACCAGCTGGGCCTGCTCCAGATGCCGCAGATCGCTGCGCACCGTGGCGCCGGTGATGTTGAAATGGGCGGCCAAATCGTTGACTGACGTTCTGCCATGTTCGCGCAGATAACGCACCAACATTTCTCGACGAGTTTCAATGGACATACCTGAATCCCTATATGCTGAATTTAAAAAGCCATAGGCTTCATTTCCTAAGAATGTACACTGAAATTTTCATAATGAAAATTATATGACAACCGAATTGTCATTTTATTGACAGCGCGCAGGTTACCGCTTCGCGTACCGGCGGTGCCAGTTCGGCCAGTTGTCGCTCGGTCAGCGGGATACGGGCATGCACCAGAGTGTCCAGCGTCTGGGGTCTGGCGAAGATGGTCAGGCCACGCATGATTTTGGCATCGACAATCACGCCGTTGGCATCATGGGCCAGCACCACCAGGGTGCGCGGGCGCCAGCGGGAGGCCGTGCGGCCGATCTTCACCGAGCCTTTGAGGCTCATGTCCTGCAGCATGCGATTGAAAGCCCGTACCTGAAAAAAGCCCAGGCCGATCTGCAATCCCCAGGCCACCAGGGCAAACACGATCAGAAGATTAATGGCATCCATTTAGCACCTCACAATGAAAAAAGGCAGTGTACGACACACTGCCAAAAGATTAGGTTCTCAGGAGTTTCCCACACAGTTGGAACTAGAGCATCACCTGACCACTAGAACATCACCTGACCACCGGTAATGTTGATGGACTGGCCGGTGCAGTAGCTGGCCTCGTCGCTGGCATAGAACTTCAGCACGTTCAGTACGTCCTGGAAATCGCAGCCACGCTTGAGCGGCACCTTGTCGATATAGACCTGCTCCACCTGATCCTCGGGGATGCCCAGCTTTTTCGCGTATTGCGGCAGCAGGGACTGGAACATGGGACTCTTGAGCAGGTTGCCCAGCATCAGGGAGTGGACGGTGATGTTGTGCTCGGCCAGGTCCAGCGCCAGCGATTGGGTCAGACCGACACCGCCAAACTTGGCTGCCGAGTAGCCGGAGTTGTGCTTGGAGCCCACCTTGCCGGACTTGGAGTTGATCTGGATGATGCGGCCGCCATTTTGGCGGATCATCACCTTGGAAGCCTCACGGGCACACAGGAAGTAACCGGTCAGGTTCACCTCGATGGAGCGGTACCAAGCATCCAACGGGAACTGATCGATCTTGGCCGCGGTCGCCGTGCCGGCATTGTAGACCAGCAGGTCGATGCGCCCGAAGCGATCATCGACGGCACCGACCATGCGCTGCACATCCGCTTCCTGGGTGGCATTGGCCTGCACGGCCATCACGTTCTCAGCACCATGCACCTCGGCGATTTCGCTGGCGGTGAGCTTGGCGCTGTCGGCGTCCATATCTGCGACTGCCACCCGATAGCCGGCCTCGGCCAGCCCCTTGCAAAGGAAGGCGCCCAGACTTTTACCGCCGCCAACTACCAGTGCTACTTTTGACATGTTACTCTCCTCGATTGCTGTATCTCGCGCCCCCCTGCTTCGAGCCGCTAACTCAATGATGCAGGGGGAGCGTGAGTCTTGATTGTTCAGTTCAGTTCAAACGTGATTTCGGTGCCGATTTCCAGTTCCGGGACTGTCGGGCAAGTGCCGCTCACATGCACGGTTCCTGGGTATTCCGCTTCATCGGCGCCATCGAAACGGATGGTGATGTGACCCAATTCGCCGAGGTTCTGGTTGACTACGTCGCCTACCGCCGTGATGGGAAAACGTGTCTGACCCAGAACGAAATCCCCTCCCACCTTGATGTCATCCAACAGCGCTGCGTGCGGATGGATGTAGCAGTAGTCCGCTACGTCTGCCGGGGCATTGTCATCGAACAGTATCATCATGTTGTCATCCAGGGCTTCGGCAGCAAACTCGCCGATCTTGGTCACTTGGGTTTGGTACAACATAGTCATTTCAGTCCTCGTTTGAGCGTTATTGGTAGATGAAGTAGGAGGCGAGCCAGGCCAGCAGTACGGTCGGCGCTCCGGTCAGGAACCGTGAGTAAAGCACGGACGGCACCCCGATTTGGACTGTTTTCGGCTTGGCTTCGGCCAGGCTCAGACCTACCGGGATGAAGTCACAGGCAGCCTGGGCATTGATGGCGAACAGGGCCGGCAGTGCCAGGTGCGGCGGAATGTTGCCAAGACCGATCTGGGTCCCTACCAGCACACCGATGACCTGCGCGATGACGGCGCCCGGGCCAAGGAAGGGTGACAGGAACGGGAAGGAACAGATCAGCGCCAGGGTCATCAGGCCAACGGGACTCTTGGCCAGCGGGATCAGGGCATGTGCAATCACATCACCCACCCCGGAGGCCAGGATGACCCCGATCAACATGGACACGAACGCCATGAAGGGCAGGATGGAGCGCAGCACCGTATCGATGGTTTCGCGGCCGGCCTGGAAGAAGGTGGACATCACCCCGCCCATGCCGATGCCGATGCGGGCCAGCAGGCTGTCGCTCTGCTCGCTCAGCTTCTTGCTGCTGTCATATTGCGGCGCTTCTTGTTTCGCCGCTTGTTTCGGCTGGCTAGGCGCATTCCCGGCCTGGGCTTGCAGCTGGATGTTGTCCGGCTGCACGCCAGAGACATAGATATCCTCCTCGATGAAGTTGGCCAGCGGGCCGCTCTTGCCGGTGGAGTGAATGTTCACCGTCGGGATCCGCTTCTTGGGGTAGAGGCCGCAACGCAGGGTGCCACCGCAATCGATGACGGCGACCGCGATCTCGTCATCCGGGATGGAGGTCTTGAAACCGTCCACCGCTTCCATGCCGGAGAGTTCGACCATGCGGTCCACGATGTCCGGTCGGGTGCCCGCGGTGATGTAGAGGACCTTCTTGCCCGGCTCGATGTCGATGGTCAGAGGACCACCCCAGCCGCCGCTGCCTTTGGTGATGTACAATGAATTTGCCATGATGTCTGCTCCTGGTTGGCTTACTCGGCTACGCGAATGTGGACGTCAGTGCTGAGGCGAACGCCTTGCTGTTTTTCCACCATGGCGGTAGTGAAGTCGGTCACCCAGCCGCGGAAGAAGTTGCTCACCATACCGACCAGCAGGTAGCTGATGGCCAGGGGAGCCAGCGGCATGCCCAACGTGGTCAGGCCATTGGCAATGCCCAGATAGACGAACAATTCACCGGGGTTGATGTGCGGGAACAGGCCATTCATGGAATGACAGCTGTAGGATGCGGCTGCGTAGTAGGACGGCTTGTAACGCTCCGGCAGGAAGCGACCCAGGCTCAGTGTCATGGGGTTCATGAACACGAAGGTGCCGATGACCGGCAGTATCAGGTAGCGGGACACCGGGTTGCCGGCGCTCTTGGCAGCCAGGCGCTCCACCCGCTCCTGTCCGATGAACTGGATCAGGGCGTTCATCGCCACCATCAGCGAGATCAGCAACGGCAGTATGCCGGTAACCATGCCGACAAAGACGTCTCCGCCTTTTTGGAATAGTGCAATGAACCATTCCGCTGCATGAATAATTACATCCATGGTGTAGTCCTCAAGTTGACTCCATCTGTGAAGGGGACACGTCCTGCCGTTGATAAGGTGCCGGACGTGCGGTTGGTTCCAGGTTGCAGCTGTTCGCTTATCGTGTTTGGCTGGCGACCCGGTAAGTTGATATTTTCACACTGAACGTCACTTTGCTAATTTTGGTTTTCATAATGTGACCAAGTTGGCGTTTTTTGTCCAGCCTAGAATGCCTGTTCCCGCTACGGTTGCTTCGCTGGTTTTCAAACGGGGCAACGACATCCCCACTCCCTGAGGCGCCCCAACTGCCCCTCCCTCCCCATACACACATCGCGGCCGCACAATGGCACCTCGGGCGCAATTAAACATATCCTACTGTTTTATATATGCTTTATTTTGTGCGCGCTTTAAATTGGTGATTCAGATCACGCTTATTTTTGCGGCATATCGATAACCGTTAGCAACCTAGCCTGGACCGCGATCCGGTTTAGATCGTTCTGACCTGGCACGAACTGAGCGAGTTCGCCGCCCGTGAGCGCAGGAATGACAGCAATAGCCTCACCGCAGAGATACGAAATGTATAAAAACTGTTGATCTGATTTTCAAAATCAATGATCTTGGTTTTCATTTCTTTGTAAACAGGGAAAGTTGAAAATTCTTTCTGGCTTGCGCGGGATGGTCTCGCCCGCGCCACATGGACCCGCTAGGGAATGACAGCAGTCAAAGACGAGACGAACAGCGGCAATATGATTGCCCCCTGGAGCTACGGGTCACCCTCGACAGGGCGGAGATGCCGCATTTCACACTGAAGGAGTGCTCATGTTGTATCTGGATTCAGCGAACATCGAAGAATTACGCCCCTGGGTGCACCAGCTCAGCCTGGACGGTATCACCTGCAACCCCAAATTGCTGGCCCAGGCCGGGATCAAGGCCGACGACTTCATCGGGCAAGCCAGGGCGTTGGGCTTTGATCGCCCTCACCAACTGTTTGTGCAGGTGACGGCCACCGATACGGCCGGCATGGTGGCACAGGCGAGACAGCTCTGGTCCCGCTGGGGCGCAGTTTACTGCAAGATCCCGGTGTCACCGGCCGGCCTGACCGCCATCCACCAGCTGAAGCGTTCCGATGACGCCAGCGGCGCCATCTGCGCCACAGCCATCTACTGTGAACGGCAGGCTTTCCTGGCCGCCCGGGAAGGTGCCGACTACCTGGCCCCCTACGTGAACCGCATCGACCGTGAAGGCGGCGACTTCCAGCGCGTTATCGGCCGGTTGCGGGAGCTGCTGGAGCGGCAGCAACTGCCCGCTCGGATAGTGGCCGCCTCGTTCGCCATCCCCGAACAGCTGACCCAGGCCCTGCTGGCCGGCGCCCACGATCTGACCGTCAGTCCAGCCCTGCTGACTCAATACCTTGCCAATGCCCAGACAGCACAGGCCGTGGCCGAATTTGCCAGCTACGGCTGACGCTTGTTTCCACATCGATAATCGCGCCTATCTCCAAATAACACAGGAACCCATGCAATAATGAAAAACATCAACCCGACCCAGACCCAGGCCTGGAAGGCACTGGAAGCCCACTTCGCCGCCAACAAGGAGCGGCAGCTGAAGGATCTGTTTGCCGCCGATGCCGAACGCTTCAACAAATTCTCCACCACCTTCGGTGGCGACATGCTGGTCGACTACTCCAAGAACCTCATCACCCAGGAAACCATGGCCCTGCTGCAGGACCTGGCCAAGGAAACCGACCTGTCCAGTGCCATCGAGTCCATGTTCAACGGCGAGAAAATCAACCGGACTGAAGGCCGCGCCGTGCTGCACGTGGCCCTGCGCAACCGTTCCGACCGCCCCATCCAGGTCGACGGCAAGGACGTGATGCCGGACGTGAAAGCCGTGCTGGCCAAGATAAAAGGCTTCTGCGAGAAGATCATCTCCGGCGAGTGGAAGGGTTATACCGGCAAAGCCATCGAGCACGTGGTCAACATCGGTATCGGTGGCTCTGACCTGGGCCCGGTGATGATCACCGAGGCGCTGCGCCCCTACAAGAACCACCTGCAGATGCACTTCGTCTCCAACGTCGACGGCACCCACATCGCCGAGACGCTGAAAAAGGTCGACCCGGAAACCACCCTGTTCCTGGTGGCCTCCAAGACCTTCACCACCCAGGAAACCATGACCAACGCCCACAGCGCCCGCGACTGGTTCCTGAAAGCCGCCGGTGACGAGGCTCATGTAGCCAAGCACTTCGCGGCCCTGTCCACCAATGGCAAGGCCGTGGCCGAGTTCGGTATTGACACCGCCAACATGTTCGAGTTCTGGGACTGGGTCGGTGGCCGTTACTCCTCCTGGTCCGCCATCGGTCTACCCATCGCCCTGTCACTGGGCTTCGAGAACTTCGAAGCCCTGCACCAAGGCGCCTACGAGATGGACATGCACTTTGCCACCACCGCCTTCGAGCAGAACGTTCCCGTGCTGCTGGCCCTGATCGGTATCTGGTACAACAACTTCTACGGCGCCGAAACCGAGGCCATCCTGCCCTACGACCAGTACATGCACCGCTTCGCCGCCTACTTCCAGCAGGGCAACATGGAATCCAACGGCAAGTACGTGGATCGCAACGGCAACAAGGTCGACTACCAGACCGGCCCCATCATCTGGGGTGAGCCGGGCACCAACGGCCAGCACGCCTTCTACCAGCTGATGCACCAGGGCACCAAGCTGATCCCGTGCGATTTCCTGGCCCCGGCCATCAGCCACAACCCCATCGGCGATCACCATCCCAAGCTGCTGGCCAACTACTTCGCCCAGACCGAGGCCCTGGCCTTCGGCAAGAGCAAGGAACAGGTGGAAGCGGAGTTCCTGGCCATCGGCAAGACCCTGGACGAGGTCAAGGACCTGGTGCCGTTCAAGGTGTTCGACGGCAACCGCCCGACCAACTCCATCCTGTTCAAACAGCTGACCCCCAAGACCCTGGGTGCCTTGATCGCCATGTACGAGCACAAGATCTTCGTGCAAGGCATCATCTGGAACATCTTCAGCTTCGATCAGTGGGGCGTGGAGCTGGGCAAGCAGCTGGCCAACAAGATCCTGCCGGAGCTGAACACTGCCGAACCCATCAGCAGCCACGACAGCTCCACAAACAGCCTGATCAACACCTGGAAGGCGTGGAAGGCCTAAGCACCTACCTCCTTTAAGGAAGGTGCGAATAAGCGGGGAAATTCTTCTCGGCTGACTCAGTCATTTCATTTTTTCAGTTTGAGCCGATCTT
>NZ_JAPCIQ010000110.1:0-10053 GCF_027707405.1 Aeromonas sp. QDB68
GCACCGATAACTGGTATCGTTGCCCCTCGGTCAACTGCTGATAGCTCATGGTGATACTGCTTTTACTTTGGCGAGCAGAAGGGTACCACCAATCAGCAGTTGGCCACCTCTCGCCATTCATCCATGAGTGTCGCACTTATTATCTGAATTCCCGAAATAACTGTTAGGGAAGGTGCGAATAAGTACCCTATGTGCCAAAACTAAAAAGTTTAGCCATTTAATATCAATAATTTAGAATGGTGTGTTTTTGTGCCAAGTGACTTGTTAGCACCTTCCTTAGATGGCTGCCTATAGGCACCTTTACCGTACGGGTTCGCTTGCTGGCACAGCTGTAATCGGGGGCGCACAGAGGAAACATTCATCAACTAAATCAGAGAGTCGAGTAGCCCTTGGGTCACTCGCAGGGAGAGGCTGAAAATCCCCTTGAGAATCCAGAAGGTAGAGATGGTCTGGCCAGTGAAAGCTGGCTACGTCCCCGTCGCCCGTGATGGTCGGGGTGGAACCATTTTCCATTGCATCTGCATCAACCCAGAAGGCGAGGGAGCCACAGTGGATCAGGAACTTGATGTATTGAGACCAGTTGGTGATGGGGTGAAGCGACTTGATGCAAACATGAAGGGAATGGTGATGATCACCACTCCCTCAGTTAGTTCAATTCAAACGCTCGATTTGGGAAACAATCACACGGCAACAAAATATTCTGGATTTTCCTTGAGACAAGATGGTTTTACAGCATGTACCACTGCATGTACCACCAAAGCTTAGCCTTAAATAATTAATCACATAAAATCAATCAGTTAAAAGCTAAATTCAGACTCCCCCAGCCCAAACGTTTGGAAAGGGCCACTTCGCAAGAAGTGGCCCTTTTTGTATCCTTTTTCTCACCTTGAGAGGATGTATCCGCCCCACGAGCGCAGCACATCTCCAGATCAGGCCAAAGGCTCTGCGGGGGGTGGCTGCATTTGACATGGGCCAGCTCCAGGTGGCGTCGCCAGCAAAAACCGGCGAGTGGAGCGGCAATTTGCCCGGGAGCTGTGGGCCACGCCATCAGCCCAGCGCTTCCATGGGGTTGAAACAACCTCGAGGGTTCGCCCCCGAGAATCTTCCACTAGGCTGTGTTCTCAAAATGCTGGTTTTCTGTCCACACATAACTCGCGCAAGTAGCGAAGGCAGAAAGCCAGTTTGATAAAGGCTGCAAAACTCTTGGCTAGCTTTTCATATCTCGTTGAAAACCGGCGAAACTTCTTCAACCAACCGAAGCACCGCTCCACGACATTGCGCCTGCGGTAATGCACCTTGTCCAGTACCAATGGACGCCCCTTATGGCGCCGTTGCTGGTCGCTGCGTTGCGGAATGACCGCTTTTATCCTTCTCCGCCGTAGCTCGGCTCGAAAGGCTTTGCTGCTATAGGCCTTGTCTGCGGCAAGATGCGCTGGCCGTGTTCGGTAGCGACCTGATGACGTTGGTATCCTCGCCATGGCCAACGCGCTTGTTGCATAGCTGATTTCTGCTGATTGCCCCGGTGACAGGCAGAAGCTCAGTGGTAAGCCATGACCGTCCGTGACCAAGTGAATTTTGCTGCCGAAACCTCCCCGCGAACGGCCAAGGGCTTGATTCATTGAGGTGTTTTTTTACGTGCACCGGCAGCATCTTTGGATGCTCTGACATTGGAGCCGTCCAGGCACCACAGGTCGAAATCGATGAGCCCTTCTTCATTGAGCTTGAGTTGCAGCGCTTCCAGAATGGCATCAATCCGGCCTGCATCCTGCCAACGCCGGAAGGTGTTGTAGACCGAATTCCATGGTCCGAAACGTTCTGGAAGGTCTCGCCAAGGAGCTCCGGTGTGGAGTATCCAGAGAATGCCATCGAGCACTTGGCGCGGTTCACGGGTAGGGCGCCCGATCAGGCTTCGAGAAGGAAACTGGGGCTCGATAAGCCCCCATTGTGCATCAGTCAGCTGATAACGGCGGGACACGGAATGGA
Organism: Aeromonas sp. QDB68; assembly: GCF_027707405.1. Taxonomy (NCBI): domain Bacteria; kingdom Pseudomonadati; phylum Pseudomonadota; class Gammaproteobacteria; order Aeromonadales; family Aeromonadaceae; genus Aeromonas; species Aeromonas sp. QDB68. The sequence continues at coordinate 1,984 of NZ_JAPCIQ010000110.1, forward strand.
TCTTAAGCTGTTGAGAAGATGTGAGATTATATCTTCATCACTTTAAGAACACAGCTTAGCCGTTGGCAGTGGAAGGCTGGGTCAAATGAACGACGGGATTTTCGGAGAAGAGGTAGCGGTCATCCTCCATTTCGTCATCGAAGATGGTGGCCTGGAAGAGCATCTGCCTGGTGTTCTCCAGGTGCTGCCACATGGCCAGCTTGGCCGCCTGCGGATCCTTGCGCATCAGGGCCTTGAGGATCTGGTCGTGATCGTCGCACCAGCTGGAGATGGCCTTGTCGTCGATATGCTCGTGGAGCTTGCGCCAGTAGGGGTTGCGCTCGCAATGCAGCCAGGGAGCCAGGGCTTCGGGGTGGGCGAGATCGTCGTCAAGCGCGGCTCTGAGCCTTGCCTGGTGGTCACGGCAGCGCAGCGGATCGAAATCGCCGCCCTGCGGTTGTCCCCCGAACAGGTGATCGACACCACGGCGGCGGGCGACTCCTTCAGCGCCGGTTATCTCGCCGCACGCCTGCAAGGGGCCGACGTCGCCGACGCCGCCCGGGCAGGCCACAGCCTGGCGGCGGCCGTCATCCAGTATCCGGGGGCCATCATTCCCCCCTCCCACATGCCATCACTCAAGGAAACGCACCATGTCTGATCTCATCGCCCGCCTCGAAGCCCCCCCGTCATCGCGCTGAAAGATGCTGCCCAGGCCGTCCCCCTCGCCCGGGTGCTGGTGGAAAATGGCCTGCCCGCCGCCGAGGTGACCTTCCGCACCCCCGCCGCCGCAGAGGCCATCCGCCAGATGCGCGCGGCCTACCCGGATCTGCTGATCGGGGCCGGCACCGTGCTCAACCGCGAGCAGGTGGATGCGGCCGTTGCGGCGGGCGCCGACTTCATCGTCAGCCCCGGCTTCAACCCGACCACGGTGCAGTACTGCCTGGTCAAGGACGTCACCATCATCCCCGGGGTCAACAACCCCAGCCTGGTGGAGCAAGCCATGGAGATGGGGCTGCGCCACCTCAAGTTCTTCCCGGCAGAGCAGTCAGGCGGCACCGCCATGCTCAAGGCCCTGGGCGCCGTCTATCCGGTGCGCTTCATGCCCACCGGCGGCGTGACGCCGGCCAATCTGAAAGAGTATCTGGGGCTGAATGCCGTGATCGCCTGCGGCGGCACCTGGATGGTGCTGGCCAAGCTCATCGACGAGGGCAGGTGGGAAGAGCTGGCCGCCCTGGTAAGAGAGGCCGTGGCGGCCCTGTGATCATCGGTTGAGCGAGGGAAGGTCTGCCCTCCCCCGGATGTGTTGAAGAGCCACTTCCCGCGAAGTGGCTTTTTTATGCCCTGCCAGGGCTGGAGATCAATGTGCGGTGCGGTTGCCGCAGTCTGCCAGCGGCTTATTCCCCTGCGGCATCGGGCGTCAACACCAGCCTGCGCCAGGGGCCCGTGATGTCGCAATGACCCGTCTCTTCGGTGTTCTCCCAGCCCAGGCGATGATAGAAAGCCATCGCCGTGGTGTTGCGCATGGCCACCTTGAGGGAGGCCGGGGAGGGGTACCCGGCCAAGCCGGCGGCAAGCAAGGCCCGCCCCATGCCCTGCCCGTGCCAGTCCGCCACCACGTAGAGATGATGCACGAAGCTCTCGGCCCCCCAGATGGAGACGAATCCGCACGGGCTGCCCCCTTTCTCCGCCACCCAGATCTCCTCGCCCCGGGTCTGCTCGGCAAAATCCTCGAGCCGGAACAGGGCGGGATCAACCCAATGGAAGGCCTGGCGCCTTCCCTTGAGGAAGAGCTGCGCCAGCATGGGCTCATCAGCTTCCGTCATCATTCTGATCATGACACCATCCTTGCGTTGCGTGCTTGTCGCTTCCCACTCTCGATGGATCCCGCCGTGCTGTCAAATCGGCAATGTGGACCCTCTTGAATACGTAACCGTGTGACACAGAGCTGCCTATTTTATCGCCTCAGGGGCTATACTGCCGAGGTCCCGTCCATGACTGGTTTGAGGTTCACTGATTTATGGATAACAAGCAAATTGAAGGCAGTATTCTGGTACCCGCCCACATTGACGATGTCTGGCGGGCCTGGACCACGGAGAGCGGGCTGCGCAGTTTTCTGGCGCCGGAGTGCCTCATGGTCCCGGAACCCAACGGGCCGTTCGAGATCTATTTCAGACCCGATGCTCCCCTCGGCGAGCGTGGCAGCGAAGGGTGCCGGGTGATGGCGGTCATGCCCCATGATCTGCTCAGCTTCAGCTGGAATTTCCCTCCCCAGTTTCCCCACATTCGTCAGCAGAAGACCCAGGTCAGCCTGCGCTTCGTGCCGGAGGGCCAGGGCACCCGGCTCCACTTCCTGCAGACCGGCTGGGCGCAGGATCCAGACTGGGACCAGGGTTATGCCTACTTCCGGGAGGAGTGGCTGGAACTGAGTCTGCCAAGGCTACAGTACCGTTTCACCCACGGCCCCATCGACTGGAACAACCCGCCGGGCAAGCAGCAGCTGAAATCCCTGGCCCAGTGACGTCCATTCAAGCGATGGGCATGGCATGAAAAAGGACCCGCTCAGGGTCCTTTTTCATGGATGGGCAGGCGGTCACTCCACCGGCTCTTCATCGAACAGGGGGTGATAGAGCACCTCGCCCCTTACCCCGTCGAGCCCGCCGGGTTGCAACTCCATCGCCATAAAACACTCCGTCGGCACCTCGTAGATGCAGTGCAGGCCGAAGTCGCTGGCAGGCCGAAACCCGAAACGGGCGTAGTAGGCAGGATCCCCGAGCACCACCACCGCCTTCCAGTCCATCTCCAGTGCCGTGTCCAGCCCTTCCCGCACCAGATCCGAGCCAATGCCCTGTCCCTGCCAGTCGGGATGCACGGCCACGGTTGCCAGTCCCAGCCAGGGCCCTTCCTGTCCCTCAATGGTGATCGGGCTCAGCATCAGGTGCCCCATGAACTCGTACTCTTCCTCCTCGACCATGGTGACCACGGCGGCCCCACATTCGCGCAGGCGGTTGACCAGTTCGGCCTCGTCGGGACGACCAAAGGCGGCACTCACCAGCTCATAGACTGGCAGCATGTCGCCGGGACGCTCGGTTCTCAACATACAGCGTTACTCCTCGTACAGCAGGGCGGCCATTATTCCACAGAAGTGGGGCGCCTCTTCACTGCCTTTGTCTGAAAATGGGAGGGCGGACTCAGGAAAACGCCTGACAGACCCCGCACCAGGCTTCGCGATGACCGCCCTTGCGCAAGCCATCAGCGTCCGTCGTCAGGCTGTCGCAATCGCCGCAGATAGGCGAGGCCCAGATCCCCGCACTCCTTGAGCAGGGCGCCACCACCATGGGCCTGCACCCCGGGTGCCTCTGGCGCCAGCATGGCCAGGGGATAGCGCCGTACCTTCAGCCCGCTGAGTGTCTGCTCGCCCTCTGTCGCCTCCCCCGCCATGAAGAGCGCCACCCCCTCACCGTGCAGTATGGCCACGACCACCTCCTCGTCATCCAGCCAGGGGGCCAGCGCCTCTTTGCGTGCATCCGTCAGGCGCGCCGGGCGATCCAGCCGCCAGTGATCGAGCTCGAGGGCGCCATCGGCCGGATCTGGCCGACGCCCTTCATGGTGCATGCCAGTCTTTTCCATCACCCGGCCTGAGGCGAGGTTGCCCGGCATGTGGCGGGCGGTGAGGGCAGGCTGGTGCCACTGTTCGAAGGCAAACGCCCTGACCAGGTTCGCGGCCCGGGTGGCCAGCCCCCTGTTCTGCCAGGGCACGCCGACCCACCATGCCAGCTCCCCGTGCCAGTGCAGGGAGAGGGTGCCGACCAGGGGAGCGGGCTCGTCTTCACGCCCCTGGGGCAGAGTCAGGGCCCAGGGGCATCCCAGCCCGAGAGCAGCCTTGCGCCCGCTCAGGGCAAGCCAGTCCCGCGCCGCCTCCGGCGAATAGGGGTGGGGGATGTTGAGGGTATAGCGGGCGAGCGCCGCATCCGAACAATAACGCAGGATGGCGCTCTCATCGCCGGGCAGCAGGGGGCGCAGCACCAGCGCGTCCTGCCCGCAAGGCTCGCGCAGCACCGGGGTCATCAGGCGGCGGGCAAGCAGGCGTTGCAGGGCAACCCCAAGGTCGTCATCGGCACCGAGGCGGTGATCCGCCCCCGCGGGCCCCAGGGTGAGCAGGCCGCTCTCTCTGGCCAGGGTCAGCAGGGAGCCGGAGGCAGCGATCAGGATCTGCCGGTCCGGCTGTGTCGCCATCAGCGGGGAGGCGGCCTCACCCAGCCAGGCGGCAAGCAGGTCGCGGGCACGGAGAATGCCATCTGGCGGGCTGACCGACCAGGGTGCCATCTCCCTCGCCTCCCCTTTGCCAAGCAGCAGCCACCAGCGGTTTCCCCGGTGCTGCCAGGCCTGCAACGCCGCTTGCCAGGAGGGGCGCCAGAGCGCACCCTCGATCAACAGATCCATTCCTTCCCCCACATCCCCCCCCCGGATCAGGCACCGGGTGCCCGGGCGGCACCACACTCCTGTCTGAGGCAGCATAAGCAGCTGCCAATGAGTTGTTAAACCATATGTTTACCATGGTTAAACGGCATACCCCATGAAAAAATGCCATATGGCTGACTTGATGGCGGTCACATTCCTTCCCCTCCTCGCTTCCTATCATGCCCCCATCATGGCGTGACCAAAGACGCCCATGAAGGACAACGGATAACAAGAGAACACACTATGCAGCCAACCAGCCCACTCAAAACGGTAGTAGTCAGTACCCTGGCGACCGCCCTGCTGATGTTCGTGGCCCAATCCCTCATCGGGAAGCAGGAGATCAGACTCGGCATCGCCATCATCCCCATCCTGCCCATGCTCTTTGCCGTCATCATCGGCATGATCGTCTCCGCCAAGCCCGTCAAGGATCGCATTCCCGGCTGGAAGAGGCTCTTCACCGAGCGAGAAGAGGGCTTCTGCGGCAAGATGGTGGGTTTCAGCCTGCTGATCCTCGGGACCCAGTATGCGGGGATGATCATCCCCAACCTCAAGATGATCCTGAGCGTCGGCGTACCGCTCTTCCTGCAAGAGATAGGCAACCTCCTGCCCATCCTCATCGCCATTCCGCTGGCGGTGAAGTTCGGCTTTGGCCGCCGCGCCATCGGGGCCTGCTCCTCCATCAGCCGTGAACCCTCGGTCGCGGTGATCCAGGGCAAGTTCGGCACCGGCTCCCAGGAGTACATCGGCGTGCTCGCCATCTACCTGTGCGGCTCCGTCATCGGCACCCTCTGGTTCAGCGTGCTCGGCAGCATTGCCCCCCTCACGGGGCTGCATCCCCTGGCCCTGGCCGCCGGGTCCGGCGTGGGATCCGGCTCCATGCTGAGCGCCGCCTCCGGTGCCCTCATCAACGGCCTTGATGAGGCGATGGCCCAGCAGGTGCTCAGCATCGCCGCCGCCTCGAACCTGCTCTCGTCGGCCCTGGGAGCGCTCTCCCTCACCTATCTGGGTCTGCCGCTCGCTGAAAAAATCTATGCCCTGACCGCCAAAGGAGAGAAAGCATGAAAAGCATCGTGATGGATATGCGCTTCGTCTTCCTGGCGATCCTGCTGGCCATGTTCACCCAGACCCTGACCTCGGGCCTGCCGCTGTGGCAGATGGGGGACAGCTTCATCGCCATGTCCCTGGTGGTGTTCGCCTCCCTGGTGACCAAGCGCTACCTGCCCTCCTCCCTGCCGGCCTTTGCCTATGCCTATGCCACCATAATCGGCATTCTCATCTGCCTGCCCGAGACCCCGGTGCGCGGCCTCTTCATCGATGCCGTGGCCAAGATCTCCTTCCTCTCCTGCTGCGTGCCGCTCCTGGCCTTCGCCGGCCTCTCGGTGGGCGGTCAGCTGGAGGAGCTCAAGAAGATGTCGTGGAAGGTGATCCTCATCTTCATGATCGTCTCCACCTGCTGCTTCTTTGGCGCCTCCCTGGTTGCCCAGCTCGGTTTCTCCATTCAAGGGATCATCTGATGAACCACTACCATATCGAACCTGACCTGTTGGCCCTGCGCGACTTCAGCTACGAAGTGCGCCACCACCTGCACCGCATCCCGGAATACTCCGGGGCCGAGTTCAAGACCTCTGCCTACTGCCGTGGGTTGATGGAAGAGTTCGGCTACAGGATCACCCTGTATCCCGGCTTCACCGGTTTTCACGGGGATCTGGCGGTCGACCCCACCCTGCCCACCATTGCCTTTCGTGCCGACATGGATGGCCTGGAGATGCACGACATGAGCGAGGTGGCGTTCAAATCCACCCATGAGGGGATGGCCCACAACTGCGGCCACGACTCCCACATGGCGATCGCTCTGACCGCCGCCAGGTTTCTGGCCGCCAACCGCGATCGCCTGCGGTACAACGTCCGCTTCATCTTCCAGATGGCGGAAGAGGACATGCGCGTCCCCGGTGCCGAAAAGATGGTGGAGCTTGGCTGCATGAAGGGGGTGGACGAGGTCTATGCCCTGCACAACGACGGCGCCATGGAGACGGGCACCATCAAGTTCAACCAGGGGGTCATGTCCTCCTGGGGGTCTGCCTGGACGCTCGATGTGCACGGCATCTCCGCCCACGGCTCCACCCCCCACAAGGGGCTGGATGCCATCCGGGAGGCGGTGCGGATCATCGAGGACATGGACTACATCGTCGCCAAGCGCACCAGCCCGTTCAGCCCGGCGGTCTTTGGTTGCGGCATGATCAACGGCGGCACCATTCCCAACGCCATCGCCGATCATGTGCAGGCCCGTGGCACCATCCGCGCCATGGACGCCGAAACCGACCAGATCCTGAAAAACAGCTTCAGGGACATCATCGCCCAGAGCGAGCTGCGCGGCTTCAAGACCACCATGGTCCATGCCGGCTACCCGGCAGTGGAGAACCACCCCCAGGCCTGCGAGCGCCTGCAACAAGCCGCCTCGGATGTGTTGTCCAGCGACGGGATCAACGCAAAGGGCCAGCCCATGACCGGCAGCGAGGACTTCAGCTACATGATCAACGCCACGCCAAGCCGCATGGGGGCCATGTTCTTCCTCGGCAGCGGCAATCAGGCCAAGGGGATCTGCAACTACCTGCACGCGAACCCCTATTACCTGGACGACGACTGCCTGCTGGTGGGAGCCCAGATCTTCGTCAATCTGGCGACCAGGGTCGACTGACGGGCCAGGGGGATCTGCCACTACCAGCACCACGTCAATCCCCTACTACCCGGACGACGACTGCCTGCTGGTGGGAGCCCAGATTTTCGTCAATCTGGCGACCCGTACCCCCTAAGCAGCAAGGGGGCTGCCGCCCCCCGAGGCCCTGCTGGATGATGGCGATCTGCTGCTCGGCACCCGGAGCGCCGTCAATCTGGTGACCACGACAGCCGGGAGAGAGGGATCACCGGGAAAAGGCAGCACAGGACACCACTTACCACAAAAAGAGAGGCCACTGGCCTCTCTTTTTTGCCTCTATGCAGCACATCTGACTCCCCCTGACGGCCTTCAGAGCCAGGGCAGGGTCGCAGACGGGGCGGGCGTTCCCTGGTTGAGCAGCGCCAGCTGCACCGCCTCCCGGTTCACATGGGGGGCATAGAGGTGGATGAAGTCGTACATGTAGTCCCGCAGGTGGGCATGCCTGCGCAGGCACACATGGGCCACGCTCGAGGCGATCAGATGATCGATGTTGAGGCAGACCAGGCTCTCCCTGTCCCCTTCGTCGAACGCCGAGGTGGCGATCACCCCGACCCCCATCCCCAGGCGCACATAGTGCTTGATGATGTCGCTGTCGGTGGCCGTCAGCACGATGCGGGGGCTGAGGCCATGGCGACCGAACGCCTTGTCCATCTTGGATCGGCCGGTGAAACCGAACACATAGGTGATGAGGGGATACCGGGCCAGATCCGCCATGGCCAGCGGCTGGCAGTCCAGCAGCGGATGGCCGTGGGGCACCACCACGCTGCGCCCCCAGCGATAGCAGGGCACGGTCGCCAGCTCGTCGAACAGGTGCATGGACTCGGTGGCGATGGCCATCTCCACCCGACATTCCGCACCTGATTTAGGAATAAATTTGCCGATAGCGCTCACCCAATACCTCCAAAATGATCTGCTGGTCT
>NZ_JAPCIQ010000111.1:0-9954 GCF_027707405.1 Aeromonas sp. QDB68
CAGCGGGGCTGACGCCCCGGCGAAATTCCCCTCCCACCTACGTCGGAGGGAGTCCCCTTTCGCATTAAGATGATGGGGTTCGTAACCACGGCCCCCCACCAGGTTGGCGTACTCATTGGACTTGAAGTCCGACATCCGCACGATGACCCGCTCAGGCCAGAAGGCGGCCGCCAGGGTAGCGATCCCTTCCGTCAGCTTGGCTACGTAGAACTCCCTGGGGCTCTCGTAGCCCGCGATCATCCTGGTGATGGTGGCCTGGAGTTCCGGGGTCTGCTGATCGAACTCCAGCAGCGCCTTGGGGTGGACCCCGATCATGCGGTTGATGATGAACTCGAGGCGGGCCAGGCCCACACCGGCATTCGGCAACTGGGCAAAATCGAAGGCGCGGTCCGGATTGCCGACGTTCATCATGATCTTGATGGGCAGGCGCGGCATGTTGCCCACCTCGGTCACCGCCACGTCAAAGTCGAGCTCGCCGTCATAGATGAAGCCGGTGTCCCCTTCCGCACAGGAGACGGTGATGAGCTGACCATCCTGGATGTGGTCGGTGGCGTTGCCGCAACCCACCACTGCCGGAATGCCAAGCTCCCGGGCGATGATGGCGGCGTGACAGGTGCGTCCACCCCGGTTGGTGACGATGGCGGAAGCGCGCTTCATGATGGGCTCCCAATCCGGATCCGTCATGTCGGTGACCAGCACATCGCCGGGCTGCACTTCATCCATCTGGCTGATGGAAGAGATGACACGGGCCGGACCCGCGCCAATCTTGTGGCCGATGGCGCGCCCCTCGATCAGCACCTTGCCGGTTTGCTTGAGGGCAAAGCGCTCGAGGGTATTGGCTTCCTGGCGGCTACGCACGGTTTCCGGACGGGCCTGAACGATGTAGAGCTTGCCATCCTGACCATCCTTGGCCCACTCGATGTCCATCGGGCGACCGTAGTGCTGCTCGATGATGAGGGCCTGCTTTGCCAGGGCCATCACTTCCTCGTCCGTGATGCAGAAGCGGTTGCGCTCGGCATCGGTGGTGTCGACCACCTTCACCTGACGGCCATGACCGGCATCCCCGGAGTAGGTCATCTTGATGAGCTTGGAGCCCAGCGTCTTGCGCACCACGGCGGGGCGCCCGGCCTTGAGGGTCGGCTTGTGCACATAGAACTCGTCCGGGTTGACGGCCCCCTGCACCACCATCTCGCCCAGGCCCTGGGCGCCGGTGATGAAGACCACGTCGTTGAAGCCGGATTCGGTATCCAGGGTGAACATGACGCCGGAGGCGGCGAGGTCCGAGCGCACCATGCGCTGCACCCCGGCGGAGAGAGCGACCCCCTTGTGGTCATAGCCCTGATGGACCCGGTAGGAGATGGCGCGATCGTTGAACAGAGAGGCAAACACATGCTTGATGGCAGTCATGACGGCATCGATACCGCGCACGTTGAGGAAGGTCTCCTGCTGACCGGCAAACGACGCATCCGGCATGTCTTCCGCGGTGGCGGAGGAGCGCACGGCAAAGGATGCCTCGAGCCCGGCGCTCAGCTTGTCATAGGCCTCGCGCACCGCCTGCTCCAGAGCGGGCTGGAAGGGCGCTTCCACCACCCAGTCGCGGATCTGCTGACCGGCCCGGTTGAGGGCGGCGATGTCATCCACATCCAGAGTGTCGAGCAGGTCATGGATCTTGCCGTTGAGGCCGCTTAACTCCAGAAACTCGTTAAACGCAAAGGCCGTGGTCGCAAACCCGCCCGGCACGGACACGCCGGCCCCCGAGAGGTTGCTGATCATCTCGCCAAGGGATGCATTCTTGCCGCCGACGCGTTCAACGTCCTGCATACCGAGCTGTTCGTACCAGAGTACGTACTGTTGCATTTGCATGTCTCCAGGTTGGGGGGCCAGGGTGACAATTCACCTGCTGTGCCAAGTCGTGTGTTTTTGTTAGTGTCTGTTGCCAACGACCATGAAAACGTTTTCTATTTATTGTCAAAAAAATCCCCGAGCAAGAGTTGGGGATGGTCGTTTGACACAGGCATTCTACAATAGCGACACAAAAAGGTAACGACTCAGGTTTGCAAGCGAGTTCACAACTTGGGCATGGCAGATCTGTTGACAAAAACGATATGGTTTCGAGAGATACTTATTTCTCGCCGCCCCCTGGAGCGCACCACAGGAGTCCGCAGTGCACACCGTATTCTATGTATCCGACGGCACCGCCATCACCGCCGAAGTCTTCGGCCACGCCGTGTTGAGCCAGTTTCCCCTGGCCTTCGAACAGGTAACCATCCCCTTTGTCGAGACCCAGGAGAAAGCGCGCCAGGTACGGGCACGCATTGATGAGCAGTTTCGCCAGACCGGGGTGCGCCCCATCCTGTTTCACACCATCGTCGACCCCATGGTGCGTGAAGAGGTGCTCAAGGCCCAGGCCAGCAGCCACGATTTTCTCAACACCTTCGTGAGCCCTCTCGAACAGGAGCTCGGTATCAAGGCCGAACCCAGGTTGCATCGCACCCATGGCATGGAAAACCGCAAGCTGTACGACGATCGCATCGAAGCGGTCAACTTTGCGCTGGCCAACGACGATGGCATCACCACCAGGGAGTATGACGAGGCAGACATCATCCTCATCGGGGTCTCCCGTTGCGGCAAGACACCGACCAGCCTCTATCTGGCACTGCAATTTGGCATTCGCGCCGCCAACTATCCCTTTATCGAGCAGGACATGGGATCGCTGGAGCTGCCCGCCGCCCTCAAGGCCAATCGCCACAAATTGTTCGGCCTCACCATCATGCCGCAGCGGCTGCACGAGATCCGCAACCAGCGCCGCGCCAACAGCCGCTACTCCTCGCTTGATCAATGCAAACAGGAGCTGGCCAGCGTCGAGAGGCTGTTCCGCCAGGAGGCGATCCGCTTCCTCGATACCAGCTCCCACTCGGTCGAGGAGATCAGCGCCAAGATCCTGGAAGCGACCGGCCTTCGCCGCCAGCTCTGCTAACCTGCAAGGCTGTGACAGCACAACACACCATTTAAACAAGTCAGTGGCAAGATAACGAAACAGAAGAACAGGATGAAAAAATGATGCCAGCATCATCGCTGGCATCCCATCACTCGCGGGGCGAGCAGGCTCAGGGCTTGTTGAGTTCCTTGTTGTTCATCAACATGCCGTGAAAATGGATGAGTCCCCTGCCCTTGCGGACTCGCTCGCTCAGCCAGCAAGCTGGCACCATCCCCATCCCGGCAGCAAGGATGAGCACCATGGCGATGTGGTTCACCAGGTAATCCGCTCCCAACCAGCCCCAGACAACAAGGCTGCTCATCGCCATCGTCAGCAACATGGGGGATAGCCAGATCCCGAGCCAGAGCACGGCCATCACCAGGCCACCGACTATACGCTCCATCATATGAGTCCCTTTTTATCAAAGGGCAACAAGGCCATGAAAACCGGACTGAGTCAATAGATTAAAATCCACCCGAACACAAAACCAGCAACCACTCTCAAAACCCCTTCCCAGATCATGAAAAACCTGCATGGCGCACAAAATAGCAGCCAATGATGAGGAAAACAGGTGCATGGACGGTCGATTATCACTATTCTGCTCGGGTTGGTAGCCGCTACAAAAAACAGCCAGCGGCAAACCGTAACGATATAAATACGGATTTCGTCACGTTTTCGGCACAAGATGCCGCGCCAGGCAGAGGAAGTGCTGTGGCTGACGGGACGCGAGCCGAGTGATTTCAGCGACGTAAGGAAGGAAGCATGGATCTTCAACAACACGGCGAGGAGCTCAAGCGCGGTCTGAAAAACCGCCATATCCAGCTTATCGCACTGGGCGGTGCCATCGGTACAGGCCTGTTCCTCGGCATTGCCGACACCATCAAGATGGCGGGCCCTGCGGTGCTGCTGGGCTACGCCATCGGCGGCTTCATCGCCTTCCTCATCATGCGCCAGCTGGGCGAGATGGTGGTGGAAGAGCCGGTTGCCGGCTCATTCAGCCATTTTGCCTACAAGTACTGGGGTGACTTCGCCGGCTTCGCTTCCGGCTGGAACTACTGGGTGCTCTATGTACTGGTGAGCATGGCCGAGCTGACGGCAGTCGGTATCTATGTCCAGTACTGGTGGCCCGAGATCCCGACCTGGATGTCGGCGGCCTTCTTCTTCGTGCTGATCAACGCCATCAACCTCTCCAACGTCAAGGCGTTCGGCGAGATGGAGTTCTGGTTCGCCATCATCAAGGTGGTCGCCATTCTCGGCATGATTGGATTCGGCGGCTGGATGCTGTTCTCCGGCAGCGGCGGCCCCGAGGCCACGGTCAGCAACCTCTGGGCCCAGGGTGGCTTCTTCCCCAACGGCGTCGGCGGGCTGGTGATGGCAATGGCCTTCATCATGTTCTCCTTCGGCGGTCTGGAGCTGGTCGGCATCACGGCAGCGGAAGCGGACAATCCCGAGAAGAGCATCCCAAAAGCCACCAACCAGGTGATCTACCGCATCCTCATCTTCTACATCGGTGCCCTCACCGTACTGCTCTCCCTCTATCCCTGGGGCAAGGTAGTGGAAGGCGGCAGCCCGTTCGTGATGATCTTCCATGCGCTCGACAGCAACCTGGTAGCCAATGTACTTAACCTGGTGGTGCTGACCGCCGCGCTGTCGGTGTACAACAGCTGCGTCTACTGCAACAGCCGCATGCTGTTTGGCCTGGCCAAGCAGGGCAACGGCCCCAAGGCCCTGCTCAAGACCAACAAGAGCGGCGTGCCCCTGACCGCCATCACCATCTCGGCCGCGGCCACCCTGCTGTGCGTGCTCATCAACTATTTGATCCCGGGCAAGGCCTTTGGTCTGCTGATGTCCCTGGTGGTCTCCGCCCTGGTCATCAACTGGGCCATGATCAGCCTGGCGCACCTCAAGTTCCGCAAGGTGAAGGCTGCAGAAGGCGTCACCACCAAGTTCAAGGCACTGTGGAGCCCGTTTGGCAACTACCTCTGCCTCGCCTTCATGGCCGCCATCCTGGTGATCATGTACATGAACGATGGCACCCGCATCTCGGTCGAGCTGATCCCGGCCTGGGTCCTGGTACTCGGTATCGGCTATCTGCTCAAACAGAAGAGCCAACGCAAGCTGGCTACCAACCTGGGCTAGGCATCATGCCTCTCCAGCAAAAATGCCGGTCACTGACCGGTATTTTTTTATTCCATTCCCGTTTCACCTGACCCAGTTCGCGGCTCACTTGTCCTGCCAGCCCCTGCAATGACAAACCCGAGGGGTTGCCTCGGGTTTGAGTGATGGACAAAGGGGCTGTGTTATTCCAGCAGGAAGACGGCTTCTACATTGTCAGTGATGCTGATCTGCTGCTGTTGATAGCTGTTTTCCATCATGTCGGCGGCAGGGGCTGCCGCAGCCTTCATGGCACGGGTATAGACCGGCATGGGGGAACTGTTGCGGTATTCAACGCTATACACCTTGCCAAGCTTCATGCCGAAAGCCTTGGCCAGGGATTCCGCCTTGCTCGTGGCATCAGCAACAGCACCAAGCCGGGCCTGCTCCTTGATGACCTGTGGTGACTTCAGGCCGTACTCTATCTGGGTCACGGACTCCAGACCCGCCTTGAGGGCGGTGTCCATCAGCTGGCTCAACTTGTCGAGCTGGTAGAGTTTGACCGCCAGCTGACGCTGGGCACGGTAACCCACCATTTCGGGTTGCTTGTTCTGGGGATACTGGTACTCGGGGGAGATCACCAGATTGCCAGCCTCCACGTCGCTGCGCTTGATGCCCAGGCTCTCAAGCTGGCCAAAGAAGGCAGCTACCTTGGTATCTACCTGCTGTTTGGCCTTGATGCCCTGCTTCTCCAGTGCCGTGACGGCGACATTGAGCGTCAGCATGTCTGGTTCAGCCTTCTGCTCCGCATAGCCACTGACGACCAGATGAGGAGCCTGGGGAACCTCGATGGCAAGCAACGGAGCACTGACAACCAGCGCGGACAGGGTAAGAAGGGGACGCCACATAAAAAAACCTCCATCATTTAGATGGAGGTCATTATGCATGTCGTCGATTGGGATTCATATATCGTGTGTCGGCGGTATCTGGTCCAGCACCTGATTGGTCATGTCGATATTGATGCTGATCTCCCCTCCTCCTGAATTGCCATGACTTGTCATCACGGGAGCAGGCGCCTGGCTGCCAAACAGCGACTCATCCTCAAAGTGGAACGAATCCCACGACAGAACATGACCTTGTGATGGCAGATTCGGCTCGGACGTCGTCACGACGGCCAGCGCTCCCCAGTCAAGCTCCTCACCGTGGCTGAGCAGCCCCTGCAAGGAGGTATCACTCAGGCTCTGCAACGAATACTCCTGCTGCCCCCACTCATGGCCGACCAGCACCATCATGTGGGGCAGGGGGGCATCCTCTGCTGGCGTGAAGCTGATACGAGAAGCGGCAAAGTCCACATTCAGCAACCCCGCCACCTCACCATCTTCGCTCTCCAGCTCCAGACCATTGAGCGTGTCACCTGTCATCGTGGCCTGATAACCAAAGCGGCCGGTGCAGACGATATTGTCCTGCCCGTTCCAGCTGTAGCGAATGCCGTCGATGTCGACCCAGTTGAATGACTGCATGGTGACCCTCTCCTGATACTGCAGCTATCTTATCTGCCCACTCCATCAAATAACAGGGGCCGGGCACACCCGGCCCCCATACCCTGCTTACGGATCGACCTTGAGGTTGCCCTGATCCAGCAGATCCTGAATGACCTGCAGATTGGATTTACCGGCCGTCAGATCCACGTTGTCAAAGAGGATGGTATGAGTCGTGGTGCCACTTCCCGCTCCATCGAGATCAATGGTCAGGGTTGACTTGCCACTGCCCGGACCAGAAGCAAAGGTAAGGTAGTGATCCAGTGTGCTCGCATCGGCATGCTCACCACTGAGCAGTTCACTCAGGTCCAGGACATCTCCATTGGCCCCCGTGGTGAAGTCTTTGATGGTATCCGTGCCTCCTGCATCACCTGCCATCCATTTGAAGGTATCCTTGCCAGCCCCACCAGTCAGGGTATCACTGCCGGTACCCCCAATCAGCAGGTCATTGCCATCCCCCCCCAGCAGGATGTCGTTGCCAAGGCCCCCCGTCAGAGTGTCGTTGCCGGACTCTCCGAGCAAGGTATCGTTACCACTGCCTCCATCCAGCTGGTCGTTTCCGGTTCCCCCGACCAAGGTATCCTTGCCGCCAGCTCCTATGAGCAGATCATCACCGGCGCCACCCGACAAGATATTGTCCAGACTGTTCCCTGTTATGCTGTCCCCAAAATCGGAGCCGATGGCATGCCCTTGCGTGCTGTTGAAGGTCACATTCACAGCGCTGGCGGCGGCATCATAGTCTGCTGTGAACGGGGCTTCCGGCAACAGGCTTAGTCCGATATTCCTGTGGACTGCATCGCCGTCCCCGTCAGTCAGTGTGACTGGCAGTTGCAGACTGACCGGGATCCCAGGAGTGGCAACGCTGGAACCAAAGTCCCCTATCTTGAAGTCACTGCCCGCAGCGTAGTGGAATTCTAGGCTGTTATACCCATCCGCCGTGTAGGCAGCCAACTTGGTATTGCTCACCACCCCCACCACGGTTGCGACATAGGCCACACCAGCACCGGGATGATCATCACTGAAGTTCACTGTAAAGTTTCGCCCTCCCACGGAGACAATCTGCGACATGCCTGCAGCTATGCTGACAACCTTAGTCGAGCCGTTGAAGCTGATGGCCACCGCTGTCAACGACTCCTTGTTTCCATCGCCTATATCGTTGTCATTGTCTACATCCTGACGGGCAACGATCTTCACGCTGGATCCACTACTGCCGATTGCGGTAAACAGAGCCGAGGCACCATTGACGTCGTAGTGTGCCTCAAAGGCATGTGTGGCTGGGTCGCCATAAGACCCACTACTCCCGGGAGAACCTGTAAGATCGACAACAAAGTCGATCCGCATAGCCTCACCGAGGCCGATAGATGCTCCACCACTGATCCCCCCGGTATTGGCTGTGGTATTAACGGTACCGCCGTCCACCCCACCCGTCATCGCCGTCAACAGCAGATCCTTGCTGTCATTAGCCACAGCGGTGAATCCAGCCCAAGGACCGTTGCCACCGACGAAGTTATAGCCACCACCATTAAAGTCTATCGTAGTCTGACCACCATCAACCTCTCCTATCATCTGGACTTGGTAAGTGGCAGAGGCAGGCTGCAAGGTCGCGATGAAGACAGTCCCTGCAGCCGTGGCAGCCGTGAGAACTGTTCCGTTTGAGGATAACGAATAAGTAATGGACAACCCACCCGACGTCATTCCGCTATTGATACCATTCAGTGCACTGTCAAAGCGGATACTCCCACCATCTGCTCCATAATTGTTTGCCAAGGTACCATCACCATCCAGCAGGAAGGTGCCCGTCACGCCCGATTGGTTCAGCATGACCCCCACAGCAGGCGTTATCACGAAGGGCACATCATCTTCCACCTGGACGATGAAATTGCGGATCAATGCGACATTGTCCACGCCTTCATGTGCGTTAATCACGCTGGACAAGTTGAGGGCCTTCAGCTCCAGATCGTTTCCATCTCCCTGAGGATGATCAATGGAGCCTTGCAGGGTGAAGGTGTAATCCCCATCACTTTCCACCTGCAGGGTGAAAATGGGTTTGCTGCCAGCAATGGCAACCAGCGTATCGACCCCGGCACCATGAATGATGCTATAAGTGATCGCCACGCCCCCCGAGGTCAGTGCAGGCAGTCCTGCCGTCAACCCCATGCCAAAGCTGACCCCCACACTATCCACCACCATTTGCGCCAGAGACCCACTGACCGTCGTCAGCAGAGGATTGTTGCCTGGCAAGCCTGTGGGCAGGCCGTCTTCAAACACGGAGGCGACGATGGGGGACGTATCCAGTACCAGGATTTTCAGCTGGGCGCTGGAGGTATCGCCGTCCGAATCCACGATGATGTAGGTGAAGACCTCCTGGGTATGAGCCACCACATCATTGGGGGGTGAGTAGGAGTAGGAACCGTCCGCATTCACGGTCAGTCGGCCCCCTGCCGGCGTCGGGATGGGACCCGTTGTGCCGCCTTGCACCAGGAAGGTCACGACATTGCCGTTGATGCTGTCGGCCACCCCGGCATAAGCAGCCGGATTGGTGACGGTAAAGCTGATCTGCACTATGGTCACGAGGCCATCGGCACCCGCAACATCCACACCAGCACTGCCATCTACGTCGGTGATCACGTTGCCGGTCGCCGGTGGCGGCACTGTGGCTTGCAAGGTGGCATCCAGGTCATTGATGTTATCGACCAGGGTCACGGTGTCACCGTTGTCCTCCACCAGGGCCAGTTGCGAAATGGCCGATGCGTTGCCACTGACGTTGAGGCCAACGGCATAGACCTCCACGTTGTTGTTGTTCACAAAGCTTGTCCAGCCTGCCGGCACGTTGCCCTCATTGGGTGCACCATCCGACAGGAAGTAGACCTTGGTTTCGTAACCAGCCAATGCCGGATTGGCTAGATCGGCTGTCAATTGGTTCTGTGCTAATACAAGAGGCGCATTGTAGTTGGTACCACCGCCATCTGTTGGCAGGCCGGAGATGCTGGCCTTGGCCACGTCGGTATCGCTCGTCTGCGGGATCAGCAAAGCACCACTGGCAAAATCGATTACTGTGATGGTCAGGGGAACCCCCAGAGCCACATAAGAGTCAATCATGTGGTTCAACGCACTCTTGGCCAGTTCCAGACGATTCGGGGATCCATTAGTGGTCGTGCCTATCTTCCAGAGCATGCTGCCCGAAGTATCGATCACCAAGACGAGGTTGAATGGAGGCAACCCGGCTTCCGTCACCGTAACGCTGTTATCCTTCGCCGTCGGCACGTCATCCACGATCTGCACGCTCAGGGTGTTCGAGGCCGAGTCCCCGTCGCTGTCCACCAGGCTCACCGCGAAGTCTTCGAA
>NZ_JAPCIQ010000112.1:0-9915 GCF_027707405.1 Aeromonas sp. QDB68
ATTGGATCGGACATACTGAGTACAGTGAAACCAGAATAGAGCAATTAGATCACATCTTTAATCTGATTGGTATAAGACTCCTAAAAAAGACAAGGACCAGAATCAGGGCATGGAAAGGTAGACAGAGATAGGCATGCAGCGGCCGGCCCACAGGGGGCTTGCCAGCAATATCTGTCTTATCCTCTTTCATCCGGACTGTGACCGTCGGCTCCGGCATCTCACCGGATCTGCTGACCCCGCCCGGTCAAACCGGGTCGGGCGCTCGCGGGCTCCCCGAGTCATATCGGGATACCGCCGGTGGGGAATTTCACCCCGCCCTGAGAATAAGCGCAGACAGCCTAAAGAAAATCGCCGCAGGATGCCAGTCCAAAACCCATCAACGACAAACGCTTGCCCTCGGCGGCCCGCCTCCGCCAGCCGGTCACGCCGATGCACGGCACGCTGTCTTTTCTGATTTTGTTTGTGGCATAGTGCCAAAAAAACGTGCTGCCCGCGCAGACTGGGCGCCAACAACACCAACGGAATCATGACAGAGATGGAAAAGAAAATACTGCTGACCGATTGCCCCGACGCCAAGGGACTCATCGCCAAGATCACCAACATCTGCTACAAGCACCAGCTCAACATCAACAAGAACGACGAGTTCGTGGATCACGAAAACGGCCGCTTCTTCATGCGCACCGAGCTGGAAGGGCGCTTCAACGACGAGACCCTGCTGGCCGACCTCGACGATGCCCTGCCGGTGGGCGCTCTGCGCCGCCTGGTCAAGGCGGGCAAGAAGCGCATCGTCATCCTGGTGACCAAGGAGACCCACTGCCTCGGCGACATCCTGATGAAGAACTACGCCGGCGCCCTGGACATGGACATAGTGGCGGTGATCGGCAACTACGACACTCTGGGCGAGCTGACAGGCAAGTTCGACATCCCCTTCCACTGCGTGAGCCACGAGGATCTCAGCCGCACCGAGCATGAAGAGCAGGTGCGCGCCCTCATCGATGGCTACCAGCCGGATTACGTCATCCTGGCCAAGTACATGCGGGTGCTGACCCCGAGCTTCGTCGCGGCCTACCCGCGCAAGATCCTCAACATCCACCACTCCTTCCTGCCCGCCTTCATCGGTGCCCGTCCCTATCGCCAGGCCTTCGATCGCGGGGTCAAGCTCATCGGTGCCACCGCCCACTTCGTCACCGACGATCTGGATGAGGGTCCCATCGTCGAGCAGGACGTCATCCACGTCGACCACACCTTCACCGCCGACGACATGGCCAAGGCCGGTCGCGACGTGGAGAAATCCGTGCTGAGCCGCGCCCTGGAGCTGGTACTGAACGAACGGGTCTTTGTCTACGGCAACAAGACGGTCGTGTTCAAGTAAGCGGCGGTCCGACCCCAGAAAAAAGGCTCCCGAAGGAGCCTTTTTTCATTGCGGGGGCACTCACTGGTGCAGTGGCAGACCGTTGACGGTGACCTGTCCCTTCTCCAGCTTGAGCTCTGCGCTCAGTACCGCCGACTCCACCTTGAGGTAACCCAGGTCGGTAAACTGGCTCAGCATGGGGGCCAGCTGGGGAACCGCCTGGCCCAGCTTGTCGCCAAGGCGCGCATGGAGCAGACCTGACAGGGCCTGCATCCCCTCCTCGCTCTCCATCAGCGCGGCCAGGGTCGTGGGGGCCAGTTTGGCCTCCCCCTGCAGGTTGACGGGTTCGCCGTTGAGGCGGGCGCTGAGGTCCGTCAGCAGGAGCGTGGCCCCCCGCTGGAGCATCTTGTCCAGCGCCTCCTGGATGGCGGCTTCGTCCACCCGCTGGCTGCTGGCCTCCTGCAGCCGCTGGTACCCCTCCAGATCCAGCCCGTTGAGCGCCAGATCCAGGTTGCCCTCGGTCAGCGCCAGGCTGTCCTCCTCGTTTTCCAGATTGAGAGACGCCACCTTCATCTGATAACGGGTGGAGAGTGTCTGGACATCATCCCCCGCCAGCTGGGTGGCGGTGGTCATCCCCTGCAGGGAGACCTTGAGATCCCCTTGTGTCAGGGAGAGGGCGGAGAGGGTCGCATCGCTGCGGGGCGAGAGCCAGAGGCCGCTAATCTCCGCCATGTCGGCGCTGCCCTTGAGATCGGCCAGGGCCAGATCCGTCTTGCTCTGCGCATCGTGCACCGTCATGCCCAGCCAGTGGGCGGTCAGATGACCATTGCCGTCGAGATCGCCGCGGTAGTCGCCGTTCAGGGGCAGGAACTGGAACTCGTTGAGCCCCTCCTTGACCTTGAAGTCGCTGGCCCAGAATCGGGAGCTGTTGCTCATGGTCCAGAGGCTGCTGGCCGACTCCGCCCCCAGCTGCCATTTCTCCATGCCGAGGGCCGTGAAGACAGGTGCGAGGGAGCCCTCTGCGGTGTCCAGCAAGAGGTGGCTCTTGATATAGAGCGGCAGCATGCGGCTGTTGAACGCGAACTGCATCTCGATGGCCTCGCTCCCCGCCAGTTGGGGATCAAAACTCGCCAGCGTCTGGGGCGGCACCACCACCTTGAGTACGCCGTCGCGGGTAAACAGATTCTCCGTCTCTGGGCTCCAGGTGACTTCGATCCCGCTCTCCTGCTGCGCCCTGGCGATCTGCTCGGCCAGGATCCGGTCGAACGTATTGCCCGTGTACCAGCAGGCGCCAAGCCCTCCCACCACCAACACGGCTCCGACGGCCAAGGCCACTTTTTTCTTCATCAGTTCTGTTTCTCCACAATAGTTCAATGGCGGGTGCATGGGCGCACTCTACGGGGAGGATGGGCATCAACACAAGCCAGACAACGGCTTGGGGTCCACGCTCTGGCTGTCACAGCAGGGGGCTGAACAGGTAGAAGATGTTCTCAAGCAATTTTTTGTACCAGGGGCGGGCACGCCACCTGGTCAGTGACATGGGGGTAGCCTCCAGCATGTAGCCCTGCACCAGCTGGTTCATCTCGGCGACAAACACCGGGTTGTCGATGAGCAGGGTGATCTCGAAATTGAGCCAGAGACTGCGCCGGTCGAGGTTGACCGTGCCCACCAGAGCGAAATCATCGTCCACCAGCACGCTCTTGGTGTGCAGCAGCCCGGCATCATAGCGATATATCTCCACTCCTGCCGCCAGCAGATCCTCCATGAAGGAGTTGCTGGCGTGGTTCGCCATCAGGGAGTCGTTGCGCGCAGGCAGCACCAGTTGCACCAGCACGCCGCGGGCCGCCGCCGAAGAGAGGGCCGCAGCCAGCGGATCGTCCGGCACGAAATAGGGGGTGGTCAGCACCAGATGGTGACGAGCCTGGTAGATGGCGAGCAGCAGGCTCTGCTGGATACAGTCACCACCGACGAAGGGGCCGGAGGGAATGAGCTGGGCCCGATAGTTGGTCTGTGGCCAGGCTTCCGGCTCATGTTGCAGACTGTCGAGCAGCCGTTCGCCGGTCTCCATCTCCCAGTCCCAGACGAAGGTGGACCACATCAACGGCACCACGGGGCCCTGCACCCGGATCATGATGTCGACCCACTGGCCGACCCCGGCATCCTGCTTGAAGAAACGGGGATCCACCATGTTCATGGAGCCGGTGTAACCAACCTTGTCATCGATCACCACCAGCTTGCGGTGCATGCGCAAGTCCTGGCGCTGAAACGGGATGCGCCAGGCGCCGACCGGCAACACTTCCACGACTTTAACGCCGGCGGCGCGCAAGGTTTTGGGCCAGGAGGAGCGGAAGAAGGTCTTGCTGCCGATGGAGTCGAGCAAGACACGACAATCCACGCCGCGTGCCGCCACCTCCATCAACGCCTCGCACACCTCGTCCACATCCCCGCCGGGGTGCCAGATGTAGAACTCCAGATAACAGGATTGGGAGGAGCCCCGGATGTCGCGCACTATCTCCTCTACGATGCTCTTCGGCTTGTGCAGCAGGGTCATCCGGTTGCCCGAGAGCATGGGCATGGCCAAGCGCCCCTGGATCAGATCGTGGAGCGGGCGTGCCTTGCTTCCCACCTCGCAGCAGTGCTGGGGGAAGAGGCGCGCGAGCTGGCGGATCCAGATGGCGTAAGGACGGTACATGGCCTGGGCCCGCTCCGCCCGCTTGCGACCGAGGCGTATCTCGCCAAACAGCACGTAGAAACCGACCCCGGCGAAGGGGATGGCATAGATGAGGGCCAACCAGGCGAGGGATACCCCGATGGGACGTCGCTTCATCACCACCCGCAGGGAGATCCCAGCCACGATCACGGTGTGAAACAACAGCAACAACCAGCCGAGAAAGCGGGAAAACAGCAACTGAATGTCGTATTCCAGACCGTCGAGCAAGGCGACTCCTTGGTGTATTGGACAGATGGCACGGGCAGACCCCACAGGGTCGGGATGGTATGCTATGGGGCACACCCATTCTATCAGGTCGTTAGCATGATCCTGCAATCTATGCTGCTGAGTCTGGCCATGCTAGGTCAAGGCTCATATGACATCAATGAGCAGCAGATAAATCAGTACCTGCAGTCCCAGGTGCAAGTGGACAAACAGCTGGAATTGCCCGGCATCATCAAGGCCCATGTGCAACTCGAGCAGAGCGATGTGCAGATTGGTCGCCAGAGCCCGGATACCGCCAGGGTGTTTGGCAAAGGCAAGCTGAAAATCGCGCTCCCGGATCAGACCGAGTACGACGCGCGCCTCAACATGACCTATGAGGCGAGGCCCCGCTACGACAAGGCCAGGAGTGCGCTCTTCCTCGACAACATGAAGCTCATCGATTACAAGCTGGAGCCTGCCGCGGCGGAACAGAAGTTTGGTTTCATGCTGAGGATGCTGCTGCAGAGCATGGAGAAACGGCTGGAGACCCAGCCTGTCTACAAGCTGGATGACAAAGATCCCAATCAGGCCTGGCTCAAGGAAAATCTGCTGGGGCTGGAGCTGTCACCAGGCAAGATCCACCTGCTGACCAAACCCCAATAAGACGTCAGTTGAAAACAGGCGCCTTCGCCTGACGCACCAGCAGCTCGATCTGGTAACCCTGTTCGTGCTGCTGGTGATAGAGAGAGTGGAGGGGCCCGTCGAGTTCATGCAGGGGAAGGTGGTCAAATCCCGCCTTGAGGTAGAAGGGTTTCTCGAACGGCAGGGCGTGACAGATCACGGGCTTGTCGGAAAGATCGCGGCAGGCATGCTGCAACAAGCGGGATCCCAGCCCCAGGGACTGGTAGTGAGGGAGCAGACGAAAGCCGCACAAGTGGTAATAATCCTGTTCATCGCGCAGGCGCACAGCCCCCACCAGCCAGTGCGCGTCACGGACCACAAAAATCCGTTCTGCCAAATCCGGCACATAGTGGGAAAACGTCGTCTCGTAATAGTCTCTGATGAGGGAAAGATCCGCATCACAGTACTCTTCGAATCTGAGCTCCATCGCTCGCCTGCTTGTCATGCCCATTTCGCTCTGGCCATACCGGCCCTCTCCTGCTCGCTCGCTGGCTCCACGAAGAGATCAGACCAGAGTGGAGCAACAGCAAGATAACACGCCTTTAACTTACAAAAAAGCCAATAACTCGATGGAAAAGACGAGGTTGCGATCATCCGCCCCTTGACGCCATGAGCCGCGCCCCTTGTCCTGAGTGAGCACTCAGGTGGGACGTCCCTCTGCCATCACATTTCCAGCCTCCCCTGTTCACGGGCACTTGTTCTGCGCCATCCCGAATGCTTTACTCAACGTGCCTAACGAGGCTTAAGGAGCAAGCCGTTGAAAGCATGGATGTTGCTGGGCATGATGCCGCTGTTTTCCCACGCAGCCCCGGCTCAGATACCGCCGCCGGCCGAGGTGGTGATCCTGACCCCGGAGACGGCAGTCTCCTCCCCGGTTCCCACGCCGCGTACCGTGGCGCTCACCCCGGCGCCGCTCCCCTCCCCTGAACCCGCTAAGCCTGCAAGCCGTCAGATCCAGGTCTACAAGTCGGTACAAAAGAACGGGGTCATACGCTATTCCGACATGATGCCGGAGCAGGGTCACTACGAACTGCTGCTGTTCAACGACTGCTATGCCTGCGATCCGGCGTCCAAGGTCAACTGGCGCACAACAGGCCTCTTCCTCTATGACTACGCCAGCACCATACAGGCGGCAGCCAAGGCTTATCAGGTCGAGCCTGCCCTCATCCGGGCACTTATCCATGCCGAGTCCGCTTTCAATCCTCTGGCCGTCTCCCGCAAGGGCGCCATGGGACTGACCCAGCTGATGCCCGCCACGGCGCGCGAGCTCGGGGTCGGCAACGCCCTGCTGGCGGAGCAGAACATCTTTGGCGGTGTGAAATACCTGGCGGGTCTGCTCAAGCAGTATGACGGCAATGTGGCCCTGGCCACCGCCGCCTACAATGCAGGCGCCGGTGCGGTGCAAAAACACGGCGGCATACCGCCCTATGCCGAAACCCGGGCCTATGTGGAACGAGTCAAGCTGCTGCATCAGCGCTACAAAGAGATGCTGAGCGCCAAGGGGTTGTAGGACCGGTACGGTACAAGCACGGCGGCATCCCTCATTGGCCGAAACCCGGGCCTATGTGGAACGGGTCAAGCTGCTGCATCAGCGCTACAAAGAGATGCTGAGCGCCAAGGGGCTGTGATCATGCCGTACCCTATCGTCGGCATGGCGCCCTGCCCGGTATTCCTTCAGGCATAAAAAAACACGCCCGGGGGCGTGTCGATACCACACGTTAACTAGCAACACATCACTCTTTCGTGGCGATCACACGATAGGCCAATGCACCCAGAATGGCACCGACAATGGGGGCAACCCAGAACAGCCAGAGCTGGCCCACGGCCCAGTCACCGACAAAAAGCGCCACGCCAGTGCTGCGCGCCGGGTTGACCGAGGTGTTGGTCACCGGAATGCTGATGAGGTGGATGAGGGTCAGGCACAGGCCGATGGCGATGGGAGCAAACCCGGCCGGTGCACGGCTGTCGGTGGCGCCCATGATGACAAAGAGGAAGAAACCGGTCATCACCACTTCACACACCAGGGCGGCCAGCAGGCTGTAACCGCCGGGGGAATGCTCGCCATAGCCGTTGGAAGCAAAGCCGGCGCTC
This sequence comes from Aeromonas sp. QDB68, assembly GCF_027707405.1. NCBI lineage: Bacteria > Pseudomonadati > Pseudomonadota > Gammaproteobacteria > Aeromonadales > Aeromonadaceae > Aeromonas > Aeromonas sp. QDB68. The sequence continues at coordinate 7,038 of NZ_JAPCIQ010000112.1, forward strand.
ACATCAAAACCCGCCTGTCCGCTGGCAATGACATAGAGCACGCCACCAGCCACGATCCCGCCAAGCACCTGGGCCACGATGTAGGGCAGCACGTTGGAGGCCGGGAAGCGACCACCAGCCCAGAGTCCGACGGTCACGGCCGGGTTCAGGTGGCAACCCGAGATATGACCGATGGCATAGGCCATGGTCAGCACGGTCAGGCCGAACGCCAGGGCGACGCCCAGCAGGCCGATCCCCACATTGGGGAAGGCGGCAGCCAGCACTGCGCTCCCGCAGCCCCCCAGCACCAGCCAGAAGGTTCCCATAAATTCAGCAGCAAAAGGTTTCACTCTTGTCTCTCCCATGATGACTAACACGCGAACCTGAAAGGCTCATACGGACACTGTTATTGAACAGGCGCCATATTATGGGAGTGTGGCGGCACAAGGCGAAGCCGGCCCGCACCGGGGGAAATGTGTGATCTTAATCACAAGTTGTTGATTAGGTAGAGAGAACCAGTCCCGCCCCATGGGGCTTTCTCATGGGAGTCCCCTGAGGAGGTGCGACAAGTCGTGACTCAATCAGCGCTTTTGCCAGCAGGCACCGGTATCTGGCTCACCCTTCTCTCGCACTCTGCCAAGGCGGAGCACCGGGCTCAGCGATAACGTCCGCGCACCGAACCGCTGGCCTGGCCCGCCATCCGGATCAGGCTCTGGCGGGTATGGAAGTGGCAGAGCGCCACCCCGAGGGCATCCGCCGCATCCGCCTGGGGGGTGGCCGAGAGCTTGAGCAGGTGCATCACCATGTGCTGCACCTGCTCCTTGCCCGCGCCGCCGGTGCCCACCACCGCCTGCTTGATCTGGGTCGCCGAGTACTCGCTCACCGGCAAGCTGGCATTGACCGCCGCGACGATGGCGCTGCCGCGAGCCTGACCCAGCTTCAAAGCCGAATCGGCATTGCGCGCCATAAAGACCCGCTCGATGGCAAACTCGTCCGGCTTGAACTGGGTGATGATCTCGCTTACCCCGTCGTAAACCTGCTTGAGGCGGGACGGCAGCTCGCCCAGATCGGTACGGATGCAGCCCGACCCCAGGTACTGCGCCTTGCCGGAGACGATGCGGATGACGCCGTAACCGGTGATCCGGGAGCCGGGGTCGATCCCCAAGATAATGCTCATGAGACTCTGCTGTGTTGAAGGCTGTTCATGGCGGCCAAGATAGCAAACTCGCCCCCGCTTGGCTCGCGCGGCAGCGCCCAGGTCGCCTGACTGCGCAGGGATGCGCCATCTTGTACAGTGGTCTGCCGCTTCTCTGGCCAGTTATGCCGGCCGGTTGCGACGGGGTCACTCCCCCGCCAGGGCCACCAGTCGTTCCGCCAGCCGGTGGCCGTGCAGATAGCTCTCAATCAACGCCCCGTCGGCCCGACCCAGCTCAACCTGCCCATACCAGTGATCGAGCATCGCCACGAAACCCCGGCTCGCCAGCACCGGCTGCCAGTCGTCCGGTGCCAGGGTCTGCACGGCCTTGTCCCGCGCGCACGTGCCCCGGGTGCAGTTCTCGATATGCAGGGAGAGGTTGTCGCCATAGGCGTCGATGCGCTCCTCCGTGATGCCGGCGCTGCGGTTCATGCTGCCGCTCACCGCCACCTGCCCGCTCTGCCAGGCCACGCTCGCGCTCACCAGCATGTCCGGCTCCTGCGCACTGCGCCGCAGCACGGCATGAAGATCCCCGTCCGGCACGCCGCCGTAGAAGCAGAGGCTGTCGAGCACATGGATAAAGTCGTCGAACAGGAACTGGCGTGGCGCCCCAGGCAGATAGTGTCTGTGCTTCTGCCAGTGAAGCTCGGTGAGCGGCTGGGCACGGGCGGCGCCCATGGCGGGCAGATAGCGGCGGTTGAAACCCACAAACAGCGGGCAGCCCTTCGCGATGGCGAGATTGGCGAGCGCCTCCGCCTCGGCGTAATCAAAGCAGAGCGGCTTGTCCACAAAGGTGGGGATGCCTGCCCGCAGACATTGCTCGGCCAACGCGAAGTGCACCGAGGTGGCGGCGTGGATCATCACCGCATCCGGGCGGCTAGCCAGCAACGCCTCCACCTCGGTAAAGCACTCGGGGATCCGGTACTGGCGGGCCAGCTTATCCAATACAGCTGGGCTCCGGGTGCAGAGCAGCGGGGTGACTCGCTCGTCGCTGGCGAGCAGCGGCAGATAGGCCTTCTGGGCGATATCGCCAAGACCTACGAGGGCAATGCGCATGGGGACTCCTTGTAACGGATGGGATGGCACAGGGTAACATCCGGCGCTTTCTATTCGGGCTCTTTCGCCAGTTCCTTGGCCTGCTCTCTGACATCGAGCCACTTGCCGATTCGGGATCCCAGTTCGGAACAGAGCAGGGCGCTGACCATGGCTACGATCATCTGCATACCATCAAAGCCAGCCTGACGCTCAAACAGCAGGGGCGCGATCAGGTTGAAAACTATGATCCCGAGCAGCAAGCCAAGCCCGCCGCCCACCTTCTCTCTTCTGGATCTTGCTTTGATCGTCATCTGATGACTCCTGTGCAGGAAGATATGCAGGGGGACGCGCCCCTTGCCGACACATCCGGCAAGATAACAAAGCCTTCCCTGTTTGGGACAGCCATCTTTTGGAGCAAGCTGCAATCCAGCAGCCCGTGCATCTTGCCGCCGAGCATTGGCGATGGCTCTTGTGAAATTAGGGAATTAAAGAAAGCGTCCTGGCATAAAGAGGACTAATCCGGACGCACTCACACAGGGTACCAGGTGCAATACCGAGAGCTTGTATGACGCAAGCAGTGACCGTTTAAAAGAGGTTCATCGCGGCTTTCCGGGGAAGGCCGCCTTGATTTTCAGAAAAAAGTATTCTGAGTCCCTAAATCCATATGCC
>NZ_JAPCIQ010000113.1:0-9462 GCF_027707405.1 Aeromonas sp. QDB68
GGGCATGCAGTCGTGGCAAGCCCTCCGATGCCATATCGGCTCTTGAAGCTGGCTGAGGGTCATGGGTAATCAGGAAAGCAATTAAAACCCCTTTGGGGGAGACTGCTCAAAGAGATAAATGAGCAATAATTGTTCACTCCTAAAAACATACGTTGACGGCGGCAACTCCCTTCACCGCCGTACCATCGCTCACTCCCCCAACCTCTGTGCCAATCCGGAATAACGCTCGGTCTTTTTCCGCACGGCCTGTGCCAGCAGGGCGCGATCGCCGTAGAGATCGAGGCGGGCCTTGGCGCGGGTGATGCCGGTGTAGACCAGCTCCCGGGTCAGGAGCGGGCTGGGGCTGTCGGGCAGCACCAGCACGGTATGGGCAAACTCCGAGCCCTGGGATTTGTGGATGGTCATGGCGTAGACCGTCTCATGGGGGGACAACCGGCTGGGCAGCAAAGCCCGCAGGGTGCCGTCCGGCTGCTCGAACCAGACCTTTAACCGCCCGCTTTCGTCCGGCAGGCAGAGCCCCATGTCGCCGTTGTAGAGGCCCACCCCGTGGTCGTTGCGCACCACCATCACCGGGCGGCCCGCATACCAGTCGCCGTCACGCTGGATCAGCCCTGCCTTGGCGAGGGCCAGTTCGAGCCGCTCGTTGAGCCCCGTCACCCCGAAGGGGCCGTCCCGCAGGGCGCAGAGGATCTGGAAGCCGTTGAACGCCTTGAACACCGCCGCCGGATCCTCGCCGGCCCGGGCCGCCTTGAGGTAGCTGCCATAACCGGCCACCCCCCCGGCAATCAGGGCGTTGTAGGCCTCCCCCGCCCAGGGGTGCAAGCGTATGTCGCCAAATCCTGCGCTCCAGACCGCCTCCACCGCCGCCCCGTCGCCGCTGTTGCAGGCCCGCGCCAGCTGGCCGATGCCGGAGTGCTGATCGAAGCGCCAGCTCTTGGAGAGCAAACAGAGGCTGTCGCGCACGCTGGCCCCCGCTGGCGTGCCTTGCAGGCGATACCCGGTCTGGCGGGAGAGCCAATCCGCCTGCGCGGGGCTGATGCCCTGTTCGATAAAGCTGCAGATATCCCCGAGCACGGCCCCTGCCTCCACCGAGGCGAGCTGATCCTTGTCGCCGAGCAGGATCAGGCGGGCGTGGCGGGGCAGCGCGTCCAGCAGGCGCGCCATCATGGGCAGGTCCACCATGGAGGCCTCGTCCACCACCAGCAGGTCGAGGTGCAGCGGGTTGCCTCTGTGGTGGCGGAACTGGCTGCGCCCGGGGATCACCCCGAGCAGCCGGTGCAGGGTGCCCGCCTCGGTGGGGATGGCCTCCACCCACTCGGGGGGCAGATCCAGGGCCTGCAGGGCAGCGCCGATACTCTCGGTCAGACGCGCCGCCGCCTTGCCGGTGGGGGCCACCAGCCGGATCGCCGGGGCCTTGCCCCCTTGCAGGCCGGTCTCCACCAGGATGGCGAGGAGCTTGGCCACCGTGGTGGTCTTGCCGGTGCCGGGGCCGCCGGAGATGACCGCGAAGGGGCGCGCCGCCGCCGTGGCCGCCGCCAGCTTCTGGCCGTTGCAGCAGAGCGCCTCGGGCACCAGGGTATCCAGCCGCTCCAGCTCGCTGGCCGCCTGGGCGCTCTTTAGCAGGGTCTCCACGGCGGGCCACTCCACCTCGTGGGGGAAGACCAGATCCAGGTACTTCTCCACAAAGTGGCGGACGGAGAAATCCGGCGCGAGGCGGGCCTTGAGCAGGGCCCCGAACACCAGGCCGTAGTCGCGGGCAAAGAGGCGTGACAGGGCCGGGGCAATCTCCGGCCATTCGGCCCGTTCACTCAAGGCGCTAAGGTGGCGGGCCACCCCCAGCTCAAAGTCGTGGTAGCGGGTAAGGTAGAGGCGATCCCCCCAGAGCCGCAGGGGCCAGCGGGGGGTCTCCCCCTCCTCCTGTTCGCTCCCCACCAGGGGGCTGGCCGCAAAGAGGGCGGGCCAGCTCGCGGGATCCGCGAGATCCGCCAGCAGATCCCGGCTCTGATCCGGATCCAGCCCGAAGGGACGCGAGGATCCCTGCCCGTCACCGCCCTGAGCGAGCATCGCCAGCGGCAGGCAGACATGGCCGCGCCCCAGCTCATGGCAGGCGAGCGCGGCCCCCAGCACCAGCTCGGGGCTGCCGCCCAGGTCGGCCACCAGCCTGGCAAATTGCAGGTCAAGCTGGCGGATGCGCCCCGCCAGCGCCAAGGCTTTCAGCCGCTCTATCATGGTTTCGCCCTTCATCTCGCCCCTCATGCCTCTGCCTTGTTCGATTTCTCTAAACGATGATCGTCAGATGTCACACCTTTACTAAACAACTCGTCCAGCCCCAGCACCAGTTCCCGGCTGGGCCGGGCATGGAAAATGCCCCCCTGGGGCATGCCGCGCAGGAAGAGATAGAAGACCCCGCCAAAATGCCGGTCGAAATCGTAGCCCGGCAGCCGCAAGGCGAGCAGCCGGTGCAGGGCCAGCGAATAGAGCTGGTATTGCAGATCGTAGCGATGCTCGACCATGGCCCGCTCCAGGGCCGGGCGGCCGTAATCGGCGGGGCTCATACCAAGGTGGTTCGATTTGTAGTCGAGCAGATACCAGCGCCCCTGCCACTCGAACACCAGGTCGATGAAGCCCTTGAGCATCCCCTGCACGGTGGCAAAACCGAGCGGCTTGCCGCCCCGCGACAGGGGGTCGTGCTGCTGGCAGAGTGCGGTCAGCGCCGGTGCCGTCACCCGCCCCATGGGCAGGAAGAACTCCAGCTCCACCTGTTTGCGCTCGGGGGCCAGATCCCGCAGCCGCACCGGATCCCCAAGGCCGGTCTCAAGGGGGGTATCCAGCACCGCCTCCACCTGCTGTTGCAGCACGGGGGCCCAGCCTTCGTCGAACCCCTCCTGGGCCAGCAGGGCGGCGATGTGCTGTGCCAGCGCCTCGCCCTTCGCGTGCTCGAAGTCGATGGTCTCGAACAGGCTGTGGAGCAGGGTGCCGGGACGCGCCCCCTTGGGGAAGGTGAAGATGGAAGGGGCGGGCGCCTCCTCTTCCTGCACGGTGACGGCGGCCTCGGTGGCCACCTCGTCGTCGAAGCCGGGGTTGGCCAGCACCCCCTTGCCGTGGCCGTTGCCCTGGGCCGCGAGCCCAGAGTAGGAGCTGATCCACCAGTCCCGCTCAAGCTGCCCCTGGAACGCGCGCACGGTGGGCTCACCCGGTTTCTCCGCCTCGGCGGGCAGCGGGGCCGGGCGGGTGAGCGAGGGCTCACCGACGGCCACCCCCGGCAGGGCCTGGGCCAGGTCGGTGAGGGCGGTCGCCAGTGTCCCGGCGTCCCCCTCCTCCCCCTTTTGCAGCAGGTAGCCGATGGCGGTGCGGTGCAGGTCGGTCTTCTCCGACTTGCCCGCCCCGGAGCGCACCGGCGCCAGCCCGAGCCAGGTGGCATAGACCCCCCGGGTCAGGGCCACGTAGAGCAGGCGCAAGTCTTCGGCGAGGCGCTCCTTGTCGGCCTCGGCCAGGGACTCCTCGGCACCGGTGAGATCGAGCACGGTGCGATTGCCCGCCTCCCCCGCTTCGTGGAACAGGGGGGTGTCGGCGGCGCGGTGGCTGCAAATGAACGGCAGGAAGACCAGCGGGTACTCCAGCCCCTTGGATTTGTGGATGGTGACGATCTGCACCAGCTTGCGCTCGGACTCCAGGCGAAGTATCTGCTCCCCGTCCTGGCCGTTGGGCTGGCTCACCGCCTCCCCGAGCCAGCGCAGCAGGGCGTACTCCCCGTCCAGCTCGCCGCTCGCCTGTTGCAGCAGCTCGCCGAGATGGAGGAAGTTGGTCAACCGCCGCTCCCCGTAGGGGCTCGCCAGCAGGGAGGCGGCGAGGTTGCGCCCGTGCATCAGGGCCCGCAGCATGGCCAGCACCCCGTGTCGATGCCAGACCGCGCGGTATCCCATGAACTCCTGCACCGCGCTCTCCCAGGCCCGCTCGTCCGAGGCCAGCGCGTCCAGGGCCCTGGCATCGAGATCGAACAGGCCGGTGGCGAGCGCCGCCCGCAGGCTTCGCTCATCGCTCGGGTTCTGGCAGGCGTGCAGGATCAGCAGGATCTCCCGCGCCTCCACCTGGGCCAGCACGCTCTCGCGGTTCGACAGATAGACGGAGGCGATGGCAAGGCGCGCCAGCTCCTGTTGCACCAGCTTGCCCTCGGCGCCGGTGCGCACCAGCACGGCGATATCCCCGGCCCTGACCGGCTCGCTGCCGAGCATCGCCTTGCCCTCCCGGGCCAGCGTGAGCAGGCGATGGATCTCCGCCGCCGTGGCGCGGGCCATCCTGCTCTGGTACTCCCCCTTGTTGAAGGTGGGCTGACCGGTGAGCTGCCAGCAGTGCAGCACGGGGGCGGTCTGCCCCTCGATCAGCAGCGCCCGGCTCTTGCCCTGCGCCTCCACCGGCAGGAAGGGGATGTCCGCCTCGTAGATGAAGGGATCCTTCGCCCGCTCGAACAGGCCGTTGACCGCCGCCACCAGGGCGCGGCTTGAGCGCCAGTTGCGCCCCAGGGTGTAGTGGGCGCTCACATTTCGCCGCGCCTGGATGTAGGTAAAGATGTCCGCGCCACGAAAGCCGTAGATGGCCTGCTTGGGGTCGCCGATCATCAGGAGCGCCGTGTCCTGGTGACCGCCGTAAAGGCGATGGAAGATGCGGTACTGCTGGGGGTCGGTATCCTGGAATTCATCGATCATGGCGACCCGGTAGGTGGCGCGGATGCGCTCGCACAGCCGCTCCCCCAGGCCCGAGCCGAGCGCCCCGTCGAGATCCCGCAGCAGATCGTCGAAGGAGAGCTGATGGGCCTGGCGCTTGCTCTCCTGCATCCGGCTGCGCACCACCCTGGCCGCCCGCTGCAAGACGAGATCCCGGATGCCCGGTCGGCTCGCCAGCAGGGCGTCTATCTCCCCAAAAAGCGGCAGGGTGGGCACCGTTCCCCCCTTCTTGAGGTTCTCCTCCAGCGCCTGCTGGCCGAAGCGCTCCAGCTCCTTGGGGAGGACGTAGCCGCTGGTCTCGTCCTGCGCCCAGTCGCCAATCTTGGCAAGCCAGCCCTCGTAGTTCTTGCCGGTGTAACGGCTGATCTGCCCCTCGGTCTGGCGGCGGATCTCGTCCGTCTGCGCCAGCCACCCGGCCTTCACCGCCCCGATGCGGGCCATGGCGACACTGTGCCGCGCCGCCAGGGTCTCGTCCCCCGCCACCGGGCGGATCTCCAGCTCGTCGTTGTCGAGCCAGTTCCCCATCTCCCGCAGCAGGGCGGCGGGGCTCGGCCAGAGCCTTCGCACCGCCCGGGCCAGGGGCTGATCCACCGGATAGAACTCGGCGCGCCAGTAGTCACTCACCGCCTGCAGCCGGAGCCGGCTGTCGTCGGTCAAAAATTCGGTTTCAAAGAGGGCGCCCGACTCGAAAGCGTTCTGCCTGAGCATCCGCTGGCAGAAGCCGTGGATGGTGAAGACCGCCGCCTCGTCCATCTGCCGCTCGGCGGCCAGCAGGCGACGGGCTGCCAGATCGTGATCCTCCACCTCCACCAGCAGTTGGGCCAGCAGGGTATCCGTGCTGTGACCGCGCATAAAGGCGAGACGCGCCTCGTGGATGCGGGCGCGGATCCGCCCCCTCAGTTCGGCGGTGGCCGCCTCGGTAAAGGTCACCACCAGGATCTCGGTCACCGACAGGGGCCGCTCGTGGGCACAGGGCTGACCGGCGTCTCCCCCCTCCTCGCCTGCTTGTTCGATAACCGGGCCGTGGCCCAGCAAGAGGCGCAGATAGAGGCCCGCGATGGTATAGGTCTTGCCGGTCCCGGCGGAGGCCTCGATCAGCCGCTCGCCATAGAGGGGAAAACGCAGGGGATTGAGCGGGTTAGCCATTATTGCAACTCCTCCAGCGCCTGATGGAGCGGGGTCAGGTGTTCACGGGCCAGCCCCTGCAACTGGGCCAGCACCTCGTCATCGAGTTCCGGGAAGCAGCGGGCGACATAGACGTCCTGCCCCTCTCCCGTCACCATGTAGCCGCCGTTGAAGCGGGCAAGTGCCGCCTTGTCGGCCTCCTCCGGCTTTGCCGGATCCTTCTCGATCCCCTTGAGCCACTCCCAGGCGGTGCTCGGGAAGAAGGGCAGCGGCCGCTTCATCCCCTGGGTCCAGAGGGCCACCAGGGCCGCCAACCTGGGCCGCGCCTCGTCCACCGCAAGCCTTGGCAGCCGCAGACTCTGTTTGGCATCGAACAACAGGGTGTCGCCGGGGGCGCTGCTCAATGAGAGGCAAAGGTGCTGGATCCAGGCCAGCAGCAGATCCTTGCCGTTGAAGCTGCCGGGTTTGACCACCAGCGCTCGTCCCTTCTGGGTGTCTATCCAGCCCTGAAGCTGCCCCTGGGCCAGGGCGATGTCGATCTCCACCGCCTGTTTGTCCCCCGTCCAGGGGCGCAGCCGCGCCGCCAGCTTGCCCATCTCGCCGTCGATCTCCTCCAGCAGCAGGCTGCCGAACCACCCTTGCGGCAGCAGGCCGGAGAGTTGCAGCCGGTGGCGACGGGCCTCGCTCTCCCCTTCGGTCAGATGGGCATCCAGCAGCAGCGCCTTGAGCTGATAGTGCTGCAGGCCGTCCAGCTCGAAGGGCTCGCTGTCTTCGATGGTCGCCTCCTCCAGCTCGAACCACACCTTGAGGCGGCGGTTGAGGAAGTACCTGGCGGGCTGGCGATAGAAGCGCAGCAGCTCCGCCAGCTCCAGCCCCTGCTCCCTGCCCCACTCTGCGGGCAGGGGCAGATCGCCGCTCTGGAAGTTGGCGGCCCCCCGCTCCGGGCTCAGGGCCGGCAGCCAGTCGGCGGCATAGGTGAAGAGACCGGAGCCGGGCTCGGGGTAAAAGTAGGCCGGGCTGTAGGGGGTGAGGGGGTGCGCCACGATCAGGTGTTCGAGCAGCCGCTGGCCCGAGGTGTCGTCGTCGAGATCTTCATCCCCCGCCAGCACGAAGCCCTGGCGCACGTAGTCGATGAGCTCCGCCAGCAGCACGGAGGGCACCTTCTCGCTGTTGTCCTGGGCGCTGAACCCCTGATAGCTGATGTAGAGCCCCTGCTGGGCACTGAGGAGCGCTTCGAGGAAGAGGTAGCGGTCGTCATCCCGGCGGGATCGGTCCCCGCGCCGCGAGGCCACCGCCATCAGATCGAAGCCCATGGGGGGCAGGGTGCGCGGGTAGACGCCGTCGTTCATGCCGAGCAGGCAGACCTGGCGGAAGGGAATGGAGCGCATCGGCATCAGGGTGCAGAAGTTGACCTGACCGGCGAGGAAGCGCTGGCTGGAGCGGGACTCCCCCAACACGCTGCCGAGGTAGTCCTGCAACAGGTCGGCACTGATGGCCTGCTCGAAGCGGGCCTCGCCGAGCTGGGCCTGCCAGTCGGTGAGCTGGCTGCGAATGAGCTGGAGCTGGCGCTCTTCATCCTCGTCGGCGAGATAGAAGCGCTCCAGCAGCGCCAGCAGGCAGGCGTGCCATTCGGCCAGCGGCTGTGCCTGTTGCAGCCGGGGCAGAAACTCCGCCAGGGAGTCGACGAACCAGGCGAGCTTGCCGAGGATCAGCCCCTGCTGCCCCTCGATGTCCGCATAGGGCAGGATCCCCGCCACCGGCTCCCCGTCCCCCATGGCAAAACCCAGCAGCATGCGCCGCAGGCCGAACAGCCAACTGTTGCCGGACAGACGCGGCAGCGCGAAGCGCTCGGGATAGTCGTCATCCAGACCCCAGCGGATGCCGGTCTCCTGCACCCAGCGCCGCAGCACGTTGAACTCGTCGTCGTCCAGCTCGAAGCGGCGCAGCACGGCGGGCACCTCCAGGATGGCGAGCAGCTCCCCCGCCCCGAAGCGGGCGTTCGGCAGCCTGAGCAGGGCGAGGAAACTTTGCAGCAACGGGCTCTCCTGGCTCGCCGCCCGATCGGAGATCGCAAAGGGGATCTGGCCGCGGGCCCCGCCCCGCCCCTTGCCGCCCTCCTTGCCAAAGACGGCCTGGATGTAGGGGCCGTAGCTGTTGACGTCCGGCATCATCACCACCACGTCTTTGGGGGTGAGGGTGGGATCCTGCTCGAACAGGGCCAGCAGCCGGTCGTGCAGCACCTCGAGCTCCCGCATGGGGCCGTGGCAGGCGTGGATCTGCAAAGTACCGTCATCCAGGCTGACAGGGCTCTTGTGGTGGCTGGCATCGAGATTAAACTCGCCGGCCCCCCGTTCCGCCAGCTCCAGCACGTCTTTCTGGATGGCCCGCAGCAAGGTGACCTCGCCCTCATCGTCGCGATCCTCGATGTCGACGAAGGCCTCGATCTGCGGCACCTCCAGCTCCATCAGCTGGTGCAGGTAGTCGCGCCCCAGCTTGCCCATGGAAGCGAGCAAGGGGTTGGCGGGGCCCTGCAGGGTCTCGAGATCCGTGCCGGGCTTGAGCTTGTTTTCGAGGCGAGCCAGGGTCTTGCGATCGAGTAAGTCCCCCCAGTAGTAGCGGCAGGGGTTGGTCACAAACAGGTGTACCTCCACCTCGGGGCGGCTGCCGAGGGCCAGCAGGGCCTCCACATAGCGGGGCGGCAGGGCCGAGATGCCGAACACGAAGACCCGTTGCGGCAGCCTGCCCGGCAGATCCCGGGTGCGCTCCAGCTCGTGGATGAAGGCCTCGTAGAGGTTGGCGCGGTGGTAGCCGCTGGGGCTGAGGGCCAGGGTGCGGGCCACCAGCTCGCGCCAGAGCTCGGGCTGCCAATCCTGACCGCTCACCCCGGCCAGCTCCTGGCTCAATCCTTCCCCCTCTTCCCAGCGGGCGATCCAGTCCGGCCGGTAGACCAGATACTGGTCGAACAGATCCGCCACCTTCTGGCAGAGCTGCCAGAGCCGCACCTGCTCCGGCGCCGCCCCGTCACTGCCCCCCAGATAGGCCGCGAGGGGCGCAAAGGCGGGTCTGCCGAGCAGAGTGGGCAGAATGGTCATCAGGTGCCAGCTCATGGCCCCCTTGTTGTAGGGGCTCTGGCGCGGCACGTCCGCCAGCACCCGGGTGAACATCTCCCAGATGAAACTCGCGGGCAGGGGAAAGTCGATGTTGGCGGCGATGCCGAACGCCTTGGCCAGCTCCAGCTTGAGCCACTGGGCCATGCCGGGACTCTGCACCAGGATCTGCTCCCGATCGAAGGGGTGGGAGAGCGGAGCCTGCCGGATGCGGCTCACCAGCAGCTCCTTGAGCAGATCCAGCTGATTGGAGTGGTAGAGGGTAAACATGGACGACTCCCGCCAATTTCATGAAGAGGGGGTGCGCGGGGGGACACTCTCTGGCATTCCCGTCACGGCACGCGAATCGGGATTGTTGAATCGCCCCGGCTTCTCTAGACACTTTCGAGCCTCTCGAAATATTGCTTCTCACACTCTACTGGCGATAGCCCGTTGTTGAAACTGTGCCGGCGCTTGGGGTTGTAAAACATTTCAATGTAATCGAACACATCCTGCCGGGCTTCCTCGCG
>NZ_JAPCIQ010000114.1:0-9404 GCF_027707405.1 Aeromonas sp. QDB68
CGGGGTGACGTGAGCGCGTTAAGGATCAGGGTGTTCACGTTGGCCGGAATGGCTGTTCAACTTCGCCGGAATACGCAGTGGGAGCGCGATTGGTTCACTGAGATGCGGGCATAACCCCACCAACGATTTCCATGGTCCACCTTTTGTCCTCACCGTAGCAATGCCGTGAGGACTTTTCTTTTGGAGCTTCCTACTGCCTCCCTTGATGATGTCTCCGAAGGACACCGAGACAGACCAAAAAAAAGCCCCAATTACTTGGGGCAAATCCACCATGATTAACAGGTGTTACCAGTCGAGCACCATTGTCGATTGGTTAGGATTGTAGCCGTACCACTGGTTTCTGGCCTGGCAGTATTGCAACTCTTGCATCAGGCGGCGGCGATTGTTCATGGCACGGGAGCGCACGCGCTCGGAGAACTCAAACACCTCACAGTTATCCATGTCGGCGAACTCGACAGTGACGAACGTGAAGCTCTGGATTGGGAACCCAAGCAGCTTTGCCACATGGCAATAAAACGCATCCTGCAAGTCGTACCCCAGATCGCGACACTGGTACATGAACCGGTCGGGGTGAGTGTCGCGCGTGGTCTTGAGATCGACCGAAATCAGGTCATAGCGCAGCCAGTCGAATTTGGCCTTGATCCACAGACCCGTCTCAGTGTCCTGGGCAATCATCGTTAACTCAGCGATCCCGTCTTGCAGCAGGGAATTGGCCCTGACATGGCTGCGTACCGTGTGGCGGGCGCGGTGTGCGTCCCCATAGGTGATGGGGTCAAGCACGTACTCCCTCATATAGTCTTCGCACGCCTTGAGCTCAAATACCTTCGTCTCATGCAGCTTGTCTATGTTGGTGTGCGTCATCAGGGTGGGGCTCACCGCCAGCAGTTGTGCCGCCATCTCGTCCAAATCATCGCTCACCGGAAGGGTGTTGAGCTTCTTGTAGTAGGCCTGATAGTCCGCGAGGGACAGCAGCGCCTCCGGGTAGATGGCCTTGCTGGCGGTCGCCCACGGCTGTTTGGTGTCGCGGAAGCGGGCCAGCAGATGGTTGCGGGCCTGCACATCGAAAATTTTGTCGGCATAGGCCGGGTCGTGCGCCAACAGCTGGTCGATATAGTTGGCCTTCACGGTTCCCTTGGGCTTGATACCTTGGCGCTCCAGCTCCTCTTTGAGCTGCGATGCCGTGTGCAGGGAGTGGGGGAAATCAATGGGGTTGAGGTGATACCAGAACAGATCATCACAACGCTCGGGTTCCAGCACCAGCCCGTGGGTGACGGAGCCTGCGGTAAAGGCGTTGGCGGTAGAGGCCGCCTTGGCGCGTTTGAGCTTAGACACATACTCGCGGTAGTAGAGCGCAGGCGACTGGCTGAACTTTTTCAGCTTGGAGGAGGAGAGCGCCGGGATGGCGTGGTAGTCCTCATTCTCGACATCGGCATAGATGCCCGCAACCGGTTGACCATGGCTGTCCAGGAAGTTGGGCTTACCCCATTCGCTGTCATAGCCGGGCTTGATGGCGGCGCGAAGGTCTTGGTTGGTTGCGGTCATGATGGTGTCTCTCTTTGTTATCTGATAATCATATTACACTATCCCCACGGGATAACAAGAGGCAAATATCAAATCCCGAAATCTTCAAAGTTGAAGGTGGTCTGCGTCTTGGGTTTGTCAAACAGCCGGATGAGCGGTACCGCGTTTGCGTGACGACCGGGCAGCGGCACTAGCGAGTCCACCACGGACGGTATGGCCTTCACACTGCGGAAATGGCGCATCGAGCTGGCCATGACGGAGGCCTCGCGCCGAAATTCCTGCTGACACTGTTCAACCAGCTTGTGATGCAGTTCGACCAGCTGGAAATAGCGGTCGAAATTGACCGGGAACCGGAAGGAGGAGTTGATCTGCCATTTCATCATCGACCGGATAGCAATGTTGATCATCAGCCCGCGCACGGTCTTGTCGTCCTGTACTACCCCGTTGAAACACTCCTGCTCCTGATACTCCAGTCCGGCCATGAGCTGCTGGCGGTCCACGAAGAGATAGGTATAGGGGGTACTTTCGCTGACGCCTTTTTCGTTGACGCGATATAACCCGAGTGCGACACCGGCCACGTTCTCGATACTGTGTTCCACCGAGGGGTCGGGTGTGTGGTCATAGCCCAGGTCATTACCGTGGTACGTGAAGTCATCCCCAAAGTAGATCAGCTTGCCACCCACATGCAGGGAGGTTTTGTTGAGCGCCTTCATGTAGGCAGCGGGCGAGGGGTCGAGCATGACCACGAGCTCATGGTTGATGTTGCGACGCATCAGTACCAGGTAATCACCAGGCTCGAACCCCATGTCGACGATCAGGTGTTCCAGGCTGGTGAGGGACTCTGGTTTAGCCTGAATGGCGGAAATGGTGTTCCCTTGATATTGAGCGGTCATCGCGGACAGATCGGCATCAGTGAGCATCATGGCAACCTTTGATAAATGTATGTGCTATGCCGACAGGATAGTTTAGGGCATTTATCATGGCAAGCGAAAACGGTGCAAATGTCAGAAGTATCGCCACCTGGGTCGGGATTGAGCACGATCAGCCGCGGTCGCTGTCCTCGCCGGACATCAGGAAGAGCTCCCAGTTGAGGAGGCAGGCGGTGGCAGTGGAGGGGAAGGCAGGGGAAGGAAAAAGCAAAGGGGCCCGCAGACCCCTTCCAGATGCAGCTGCTACGGAGGATCAGGACGCTACATCGAGCAGTTTCATAATGTCCTCCACGGAATGGTACCCGGTCACCACATGCCCGCCTGGCAGCATCATGCTGGGTGTGCCCTGCATCCCCAGTTTTTGAGACAACTCCCACCCCTGATCGACCGCGTCGGCACGGGCACAGCGTTGAGCGGCGATCTGCGCTCCATTGAAGGCGTTGGTCAGGGCCTCTTGCGGATTATCCGCGCACCAGACCGATCGCATGGTCTCGTAGGAGGGGGAGTTCGGCCCTGAGCGCGGGAACGCGAGGTAGGCGATGGAGATCCCCTGCTTGTTCAGCTCGGGCACGCTCGCATGAAACTTGCCGCAATACCCGCAGGTGTAATCGGTAAACACGACCAAGGTGGCTTTCTCGTTGTCCGCCTTGTACTTGATGGTACTGCCGTTGTTCACCAGTTCCAGCACCTTGTTCCAGAGGGCGGCGGTGGTGAGGTTGGTCGGCCTCTCGTTCTGGTCAAAGGAGATGGCTTGGCCAAACAGCATGATGTTGCCGTCGGGCGTGGCATAGACCGTTTCCCCCTTGATCGTCACTTCCACCAGATGTGGGCTGACCCGCTGGAGCCGGTCCACTTGCAGGTTGCGAGCCCTGAGCCGGGCGGAGAGAGCATTGAGTTCAGAGTCCTCCACGGACGAGGAGGAGGCGTGCAGGGGGGCGAGAAGAGCGACAAAGCTCAGCGCCAGCAGGGATCGCATTAGCAAGTGACTAGCTCCTTTTCCGGGGTGCCGAGGTGTTCGAACAGGACGACAAGATCCATGGCCATCATGGAATCAACCCGCACGTAGGTGATGAGTTGGAGTGATTGATCAGGGCCCGCGACCACGAACAGGTACCAGGATTGCGCAAACAGGTCGGCCTTGATGGTTAGGTCTGGCTGTACCTGGAGGCGGCGACGCTTTATGAGCAGGCCAAAGAGCCGGTCATCGACGGTGATCTGCTGGTTGGGCCCAATGGCGACTTCGCGCTTTAGCATCAGTGCGAGCGAGATCCACACGGTAAGCGCGGTGAAGGTCATGTGGAGGACGAAGGAAGGGGCCGCGCCGGTGGAGAGATAGTCGAGGGTGATGGCCCATACATGGACCAACCAGACCATCATCCCAAACGCGACCAGTGCAAATAGAAGGGGGGAAGCAGTGACGCTTCTTCCCCTGACGCTATATGGGATCCGCAAGGCATCACTCCTTGCTGGTGAGAGCGGTGAGTGCCCCAACCCAGGCTTTTTGCACCCGTTGTTTGCGGTACAGCAACACGGTGCCCCCCACCACGATCAACGAGGCCATCATGACGCTGTACTGCGTGTTGGTGAGCGCAAAGGCGAAGCCAATCGCCAGCAACATGAACATCAAGAACAGGAACGACAGCTCAGTTTTGGCACTGCCGTCTTGTCCTTTTACAGTTTTTTTCGAATTTTCCATCTTCTTCCCCTTGGTTTGGTAAATGCGTTGAACTATCCTGACAGGACACGCACAGGTAAAGTATAAGGCGGATTCGTGGTCCAGGCTAGTATTCGATCATTCCAATCTGCGCTCCTTGGGATGGTGTTGAGCAAGTTCACCGTCAAGGCGCGGGAGGCCGTCCTTAGCGTCCCTGTGGAGGCGTTTTGCGATGAATACCGGTCGGTGCGGGTGGCTATCGAGTTCTTGGTGGACCACGAAACCCCGGTCACGCAAGACACGGTAGCCGCCTATTTCCGCGACATGGGGCATCACGAGCTCGCGGACTGGCTGGTGGCTGAACTGCCGCTACAGGAAGATGACGGCAACCTCCTCGCCTTTGCCAAGAAGCTCGCGGATTACCACGAGTGCCAACGGTCGGTTCAGGCCATGAAGAACGTGCTCGCCAACCTGAACACGGCCACGGATTGCGCCGATGTCCTGCTGCGCTTGCAAAAAGTCGCCAGCACAATTGGCCGTGTGACGCAGGGCCGCCAGGCTCCTCTGCGGATCGGCACCGTGATGGAGGGGTTACTGGAGGACGCAGAACGACTGGCGGCCAGTGGCCAGGTAGAGGGCTATGTGACGGGGTGCGCTGGCATTGATGAGGCCTTCGGACGACTCAAGGGTGGGGATCTGGTTGTGATTGCCGCCCGCCCAGGTATGGGCAAGACGGAGCTGGCGCTCAAGATCAACAAGCACATCGCCCAGTCGGTCGGGTGCGCCTCACTCATCGTGTCGCTCGAAATGAGCCATCAGCAGATCGGTGAACGCCTGCTCTCCGATACGTCGCAATTGCCGGTCGATGTGTTCGACAACCCGGATCTGCTCAGCCTGGAGTCCATTATGGACAAGCTCCGGCGCTCAGCCGAGGAGTACCAGGATCTCCCGATCTACCTGCAAGAGGTCACGAATGCGACCCATGTGGATGTGTGCAGCTCCGTTCGCCAGTTCGCCGAAGAGGTGAGTAATCTGGGGCTCCTCACCATTGACCACGTTGGGCTGCACAAGACGATTGGTACCTCACGGGTCGAGGCGGTAGGGGATATGACCCGCGCTTACAAAATGCTGGCCAGGGAACTCGGGATCCCCGTGCTGCTGCTGTGCCAGCTAAACCGCAATCTGGAGATGCGCGACGACAAGCGGCCCATGCTCTCCGATCTGCGTGAGTCAGGTGCCATCGAGCAAGATGCAGATCGGATTGTGTTTATCTACCGCGACAGTGTCTACGACGACAAATCCGGCTGGGGCTCGGTTGCGGAACTCATCAACGGCAAGCGCCGCCGGGGTGAAGCTCAGAGCAGTTACCTGGACTTCAAAGCGGGCCACTTCTGCGATGTGCCTCCGGGCTTTACGCCGCCTATTGCACAGATACAGGCGGCCAGCGCCAGTCAGCGCAGCTTTAAGACGATGCGGGGCCTTCGCACCTATGACTATTAGTTTCCTGTGGATGCTCGGTTTGCTGATGGCTGACTCGGTACCGCTTGAAGTAAAAGACCTGCTCTGTGAAGAGATCAAGCAGGGCCAAGATCTGGAGAACACGAAGCAGCTGTTGGAGCTGAGCTGGCTCTCGAAGGGGGACACGGTGACGGGTCATACCGCCATCGCAGATGTCCTTGGAGGAGAATCAGGGGCCATTGAATCGGTGACCGAGAGTTCGGTCGCGGATTATGCGCCCGGCACACAGTTGCAGTTCACCAGGGTTGAATCGGAAGGAAAGGAATGGGTATGCGTAAAACAATGATCGCCCTGTTGGCTGCCAGCGCCAGCATATCGGCTCTGGCCAACACCAATGGGTCTGACATCTGGCAGCAATATACGCCATTGATGGTCACCGAGATCTACGCGATGACGGCCAGCAGTGACGAGGTGGTGTCGGTATTGCAGGCGGAGGGTGACTTTTTGCTGTCAAACCTGGGTGTAGCGCACAATCCCCGCCTCCAGAGCATGAGCCAGGCGATCCTCGCCATGGAGGAACGCGGCATGTTTCGCGGCACGCTCGACATGCTGGGTGAGGCCCTGCTGGTACCGGATCTACTCCCAACGCTGCCGCGAGACGAGACCATTGCCGTGCTGATGGCCAAGCCTGACACCTTCACGGCGATCAAGGGCTGTCTTCGGGACGACGAGTTCAGCAAGCAGGCTGCCTGCCACGCGCTGGGGCTCTATATGGCAGCTGTCCGGGTCAAACCAAAGCCCGATGAGCTGAAAGTGTTGGCTTACGAGTTCATGAACCCGAGAGGGGTCTATCCGACCATCCTCGATATTTCTCGCTTCCTGGTGAAGAGCAACATGCAGGAGATCCCGATCGTGGATACCGGCTCTGCCCATTCCGCGTCCACCCATGCTGTCGGGCAGCACGAAGCGGGATTAGAGGTGATGAAGGCAAAGCGGCTTATTATCAATGCGGTCGGGGAGGTCAGCCGATTGGAGTAAGGGCTGTAGGTGCAGGGCCCCAAATTAACGGGGCCTTATCGACAGTGGTCGCAAGCTGAACCAAGCGACCTGCACAATCACGAGGAATGTGGTGCTTTCCCCGACAACGCCGCAATCAAGTCCACGTTCTGCTTCGTCAAACTCGTCAGGTGACCTTCCAACCGTGCAACCTCGACACGGGCTTGAGTCGCCTCTTCCTGCGCTTTGACGGCCTCCTGGAGGCTAATCTCGCAATCTTCTTTGGCGCTTGCGAGGGCCTGCTCTTGAGCAGTCAGCTTCTCGCTATCCCGGCCCTGTCGCTGGATCAACTCCTCACGGGAGTGAGTGAGCTCGTCGATCTGCTGGCGTAACCCGCCAATCTCCTCCAGGGACGCAGAGTTAGCCTTGGTAAGAGCCTCATTGGCCGCCTGGAGGGCAGACTCGGCAGTGGCACGGCGTTCACGCT
Source organism: Aeromonas sp. QDB68 (assembly GCF_027707405.1). NCBI lineage: Bacteria > Pseudomonadati > Pseudomonadota > Gammaproteobacteria > Aeromonadales > Aeromonadaceae > Aeromonas > Aeromonas sp. QDB68. The sequence goes on from NZ_JAPCIQ010000114.1 coordinate 7,046, forward strand.
GTTGCACCAACTCTTCATGGAGTGTGTCTCTCTCACGCTTGACCTCATCAAGCTGAGTGAGAACCGCCTGTTTGTCCTCGGTAGACTCGGAGATTGCCTTGGCATGGGCCGCAGCGGCGTTCTTCATTGCTTCCTCAGTGCCGGTCAGACGCTCGCGCAGTTGCACCAGCTCATTATGCAGCTGGCCCTTCACCTTGTTGATCTCAGCAACTTGAATAGCGAGTTCCTTGTTGTCCTCAATGCACTTTTGCTCTGCCTGTTCAACGGCGCTGAGCCGCTCCCGCAGCTGCGCCACCTCGATCGCTAGTTGCTCGCGCTGGGCGTTGGCAGATTTGAGGTCATCGTTCAGGCCAGTGATGGTCACCTGAGCCTCGCGCAAATCATTGGTGACCTGCTCATTGATGTTTGAGGCCTCTTCCAGATCACCGAGCAATTCCTCTCTGTATCGCTGGGCCTTTGCTTACTCTTCGCTCACCCGAAGATCGGCGCTCACTATGGCCTGATGGTGAAGTTCTGTGACGGTATCAATCAGAAACTTAGAGATGTCAGCGGTCTTTTTCTCCAACTCCACCTCAACGTGGAGGGGCAGGGGCAACTTACTCTCGTCCCCGGCAAGCACCTGTGTCTTCAAAAAATCCGTCCACACCTTCATCAAACGTGTGGGATTGCCCCCCTTGCACTCACGAGCAAGCTTGAACCCAGAGATCGTAGTGTCGGCTTTTAGCAGTCTATTTCCAGCTTCGATGATGACTTCATCGCTGATCTCGGGTGTCCGCATGGCAAATCTCCAAAAATGTGTTCCGAGGCGTATAGGGTAAACATTAGTACAAACAAACGAACAAACTTACAAACAAACAAAAGAACTTATGCGCAAAGGGTGTTGAGCGAGTCTATTAAGGTTTACCGCGAGCTGGAACACTAGACGGTCTTGCCTGTGGTGAATTACCAGGGACATTGACCAGCAGCGCCCACGTTGGCGTAGGGCCTGGCTCACCGGAAGGTGGGTATCAAGGGGCAGATCCAACAGCGCCCCTCCTGCCAAAACCCGGGAGAGATTTTGACGGTCTCCCAGATCCGCATCTCATCGACAGTCAGCAGATCAGCACGAAGCCGGGCCAGATTACACAGCCTGGTTGGCTCATCGGTAGACCAGATCTGATCGACCATCGCCAGAAATGAGATCCCCTCACCACCCTCACTCATTAAGAACGTATCGGCAGCGGCCCGCTCAACCGACCGCTCGATGACCGCAGTCAAGCCGCGCTTCTGCTCTCTGCCAAGCAGGTCTATCAGGTATTTCGAGCGGGGATCCAGCCGCAACGACAAGGTGACGCTGGTGGGGCTCTTGGATCCGTCATTCCGCAGCCAATTTCAGAATTAAAATAATGTGATCCAGTGATCGTTTACAAATGTTAGTGCGACAGACCTCTTGACCGCGATCCCCAGTTTTGATCTATTACTGTTATTTAACGGTCACTTTATTATGTCTGCTGCTCAACCTGTCATTAAACGCCTAGATCACTTAGGGCTGATCGCTGCTTTCTGCCATGAAATCGGTTTACCTGGTATTATTGATCGCGTCATTCCCAAGTACTCGGATCATAACGTTTCACATGGCGATGCGGTCTTGGCGATGATTCTCAATGGTCTTGGCTTTCACAGCAGAACGCTGCATATGTTTTCTGACTTTTTCGAGACGAAGCCTGTTGCCAAGTTGCTTGCTAAAGATATTGAAGCTCACCATTTAACGGACGATGTACTCGGACGCACGTTAGATGCTTTATATGAAGCAGATGTCTCCGCACTTTATCAAGCGATTGCAGAGCATGTCGTTGATAAGCTAGGACTTAAAACAGACTCTGTACACCTTGATATCACTAGCTTCCATGTCGATGGTGAATACGCCCAGGACGAAGATCTTAATGCCATCAAGCTGGTAAAAGGCTACAGCCGAGACCACCGTCCAGAGCTAAATCAAGTGGTCCTTGAGTTGATTTGCGAAAATCAAGCTGGCCTGCCTGTTTACATGCAAGCGCTTAGTGGTAACACCAATGATGCTAAGGCATTCTCAGAAGTCACTAAACGGCATATTCATTGCCTGAAGGCAGCTCAAAACAGTCACTACTTCATTGCCGATGCCGCTTTATACACCGAAGAGAGCATTCGTTCACTGGATGAGCAACAACAGAAGTTTATTACGCGTGTTCCAATGACCATTAAATCAGCCAAAGAGGCCTTAATGAACCTTGAGCCAGAGCAGCTGAGCCATATCGGTAATGGCTACTCATGTACAGAACCTTAAGCGGCAAGCGAATTAATAATACCGTCTAACGTGTTGTTTTGCTTGGATTTTCTCTGC
>NZ_JAPCIQ010000115.1:0-9306 GCF_027707405.1 Aeromonas sp. QDB68
AGGTAGTCGAAAGAATATTGGCATCTTTTGGGAGTTCTAAGTTTCGACCCGTCACTGGTAAATTCTGGCGCATAAGAGCCTCAAGAGTTGGCTGTTTTATTTTATTGTGTTCGGCATTAAGCCCAATTTCTTTAGCGTTACGATAAAGCTAGCATGGACACGATAGGTGCAGCAAGTTAAGGGTTGCATTGCGCATGTAAATCTAGGTTATACCCTAACTGGATGTCAGGCAAGGCCGCGCCGCTTCGTCAGAATAGAGTCATCTTTCGCATTTTTTGACACATGCCCGCGAAGGTCATAGATTTCAGCCTGACAGAAACGGGGTTTGAGGCACAACGGAACAGAAGGAGCACTTAAGCCGCCTTCAACCAAGGAGACATCGTGCAGGGGCACCGCATCGGCTACGTCCGGGTCAGCAGCTTCGACCAGAACCCGGAACGCCAGCTGGAACAGACCCAGGTGAGCAAGGTGTTCACCGACAAAGCCTCGGGCAAGGACACCCAGCGCCCCCAGCTCGAAGCGCTACTGAGCTTCGTCCGCGAGGGCGACACCGTGGTGGTGCACAGCATGGATCGTCTGGCCCGCAACCTCGACGACCTGCGCCGCCTTGTACAGAAGCTGACCCAGCGCGGCGTACGCATCGAGTTCTTGAAGGAGGGGCTGGTATTCACCGGCGAGGACTCGCCGATGGCCAACCTGATGCTGTCGGTGATGGGGGCCTTCGCCGAGTTCGAGCGTGCGCTGATCCGTGAGCAGCAGCGCTACCGGGCCAGCGGCCTCAACCTGGTGACGGCGGCTATCGTGCTGTGGAACACGGTGTACCTGGAGCGCGCCACCCAGGGGTTGGTCGAGGCCGGCAAGCCGGTGGACGGCGAGCTGCTGCAATTCCTGTCGCCTCTGGGCTGGGAGCACATCAACCTAACCGGCGATTACGTCTGGCGGCAGAGCCGCAGACTGGAAGACGGGAAGTTTCGGCCCCTACGGATGCCCGGAAAACCTTAGCGTACGATTTTTTCCGAATTCTGCGGGCTCCCCTAAATCGAATGTCAGCAAGCTCTTGAACGCCGCAGACGGGAAGAAGCTGAATTAAGCAACACATTGAAGCACTGAGCAAGCGGTTCCGTGTTTCCCCACCCTTGTTCTTTTAGCCTGGAAGGTTCGCCGCCGGGCCGGGGCCGGGGATGGCCAGCGGTTTGCCTAGTGTTCTAGTTCACATCCTTCCTAAGCGGTGCCGAAGAGAAGTTTCATATCATCAGTACCCAAATCATACCGGAAATGCTCGATAGTGCGGCACTCAAGCAAAACCTGGATGATGTCCGGCGCTTGGAGCTGCGCTTCATGTTGCTGGGCAATGGGGCCAATCTACCTCAGGAGGAGCAGTTGGTGGCCGAGACGGTGACCCGGGTGCAGCAGAGCCTGGCGGATTATGAGAGTGATTTGCGCACCCCGGAGCAGCGGACGCTGTTCGAGGAGTTGCGCAACAAGTGGCAGGCTTATCTGCCCCTGCACCAGGAGATCATGAGCCTGAAGCGAGAAGGGCAGACCGAGGTGGCGGCCCAGAAGTCGGTGGCATCCGTTGCGCTCTACTATGGGCTTACCTCCCTGGTTGGCAAGCTGATGGACCTGAACCAGCAGCAGGCTAGTGCCATGGAGGCCCAGTTTAACCGTGCCAATAAACAGGCCAAGCGCTGGATCGTCGGTTCGCTACTGGCGGCGGTGTTGCTGGTGTTTGGGCTGGCCTACTGGCTCTCCGGCCAGATCAGAAAGCCGCTGGCGCACCAGGTGGAGCAGGCCAATCGGCTCTCCAGAGGCGATTTGAGCGGCACGCTGGATCCGCGCTGCTTTGCTCGCGACGAACTGGGCCAGCTGGCCTCGGCCTTTGGCAGCATGCACACCAATCTGCGGACCCTGATTGCCGATGTGGCCGCTGCCGTTCACCAATTGGGAACGTCGGTGGAGGAGGTCAATGCCATCGCTACCCAATCCTCTCAGGGGGTTGCCCAGCAGCTCCAAGAGATCGATCAGTTTGCCGCCGCCATCAACGAGTTGCAATCCACGGTGCAGGAGGTGTCGCGCAACTGCAACGAGGCGGCCAACTCGGCCAGTACGGCGGCGGGGGACTCCTCGGCGGGGTTGCATGCCGTGCAGTTGGCCATCAAGGATACCGGTGTGGTGGCGCAGAAGCTGGAGCAGGCCGGGCAGGTGGTGGATCATCTGCAGCAGGATAGCCAGAGCATCGGTGTGGCGCTGGAGGTGATCCGCTCCATCGCCGATCAGACCAACCTGCTGGCGCTCAATGCCGCCATCGAGGCGGCACGGGCCGGTGAGCATGGTCGGGGTTTTGCCGTGGTGGCCGACGAGGTGCGCACCCTGGCCAAGCGAACCCAGGACTCTACCAGCGAGATCAACCGCATCATAGATCTGCTGCAGAGCCGGGCCCGCGAGACGGTGGAGAATATGGATCATAGCCGTCAGTTGATGGACACCACGGTGAACAGTACCTCGGATGTGGGCTCCATAATCCACAAGGTCACCGAATCGGTGGCGCTGATCTCGGACATGAACACCCAGATTGCCACCGCCACCGAGGAGCAGAACTCGGTGACCGAGGATCTGAACCGCAACATAGCGGTGATCCATGAGGCGGCCAACGAGGTGGCCAGTGGCGCCGAGCAGACGGCCTCCGCCTGCCTCTCCCTGAGCCAGTTAGCCGAACAGCTGCAGGGACGGGTTGCCCAGTTCCAGTTGTAAGCGTGGTGTGCTGTATCCAGTTCCTGCCGCCATTCGGCGGCGGGAAACCCAATGAAATCAAATAGATACAAAATAATCAAGTAACTTCTCATTAAGTCGTGGCGATGGGCTCCTTTTACCGCTGGTTGATCAGTTCAGCTAGCGGCACAAATGGACCACCATTTATCCTCTCCTGCAGATATTTCCAGAACGACATACCCAACTTTCTGCAGGTATTTTTCAGACTCATAAATGTATCCCGGCAACGTCTCCCTTCCTCGCTGCGGGTGCTTCCGCTCACCTTTCGCTTCTTCACATGACCCCGGATGTCCCGCTCGCTACCATTGGTGTGCAACGGCACCTCCGGCCGCTTCAGCACCAGCAATAATTCGTCCTTGTGTTCGCGTAACCGCTTCAGCAGCCGGTTCAACGGTCAGCTCTGCGCAAGGCAGGCCACGCAGCTCCTGTACGATCCGCTCGACCACCACGCCGTATTGGGCGCGTAACCCTTTGGCATCGCTAGCCACCAGGTCAGCCACGGTGTTGATGCCTTGTGCCACCAACTTAGCGCCCAAGCGCCGTCCTATGCCCCACACCTCATCCACCGGGGTGATAGCCATCAGCCGGGCACGGCGCAGCTCGTCACGCAAGTCCACAACGCCGCCCGTGGCAGGCCACTTCTTGGCTGCATAGTTGGCCAGCTTGGCGAGGGTCTTGGTGGGGCCGATCCCAACCCCTACCGTTAGGCCGGTCCACTGCCACACTCGCTGCCGGATCTGTTGCCCATAGGCTGTCAGGTTCCCGGCAAACGACTCCGACAGTGACAGGAATGCTTCATCGATGGAGTAGACCTCCTGCTCGGGGGCCATGGTCTCTAACGTGCTCATCACTCGGCCAGACATATCGCCATAGAGCGCGTAGTTGGAGCTGAACGCCACACCGCCATGCGCCTCGAACTGCTCGCGGATCTTGAAGTAGGGCCCGGCCATCTTGATGCCCATCGCCTTGGCCTTGGGGCTGCGCGACACCACGCATCCATCATTGTTGGAGAGCACCACGATCGGGCGGCCACGCAGCTCAGGGCGAAACAGCCGCTCACAGCTGGCGTAGAAGTTGTTTACATCAACGAGCGCTATAGCCATCACGCTGCCTCAGATTGCCAATCACATGGGTGACCACTCCGAACAACTCCAGGGAGAGACTCATACAAGGGTCGATAGGCGCGAACGCCGGATTGGCTGGCAGCAGCCGCAACCTCGGCTTGAGCTGCAAGGTCTTTACCGTGAAGCCGCCATCGAGTAGTGCAATCACCACATCACCATGGCGAGGGGTGAGGCTCTTATCGACCACCAGCAAGTCACCGGGAAAGATGCCGACCCCGGTCATGCTCTCCCCCTCGGCACGCAGATAGAAGGTTGCTGCAGGGTGCGGCACGCAGTGGGTGTTGAGGTCCAACTTCCCTTCCAGATAGTCGCTGGCTGGGCTGGGAAAGCCACAAGAGGCGCGGTGCAAGAACAGCGGGATGGTCACCTCGGCGGGTGATGGGTCTGGGGTTAACAGCTTCATGGTAATAACGCCTGTGTTTATATACAGGCATTATAGCGCGCCACCTTTGAACCAGCGCAAGTCCCGCATGCCACTGATGGCGTACCATGGCGCCAACAAATAACAAAGAGATCAGTATGAGTCACAATCTGTGTGCCCTACCGAAAGAGCAGCAAGAACGGGTCGAGGTCGAGAAGGCTGCCGCATATGCCGTATGGAAAGAGCGCAACGGTCACTTGGCCAGCGCAGAAAGCGAAGCAAGCCAGCATAAGGGTGAGCTGGGCAGCTACTTTCTTGAGCAAGTGGGTAAATACAAACGAGGTTAATTATCTCAAGCTGGACTGAACGCGCCTCAGTGGACGTCTTGCCATCACGCATCCGCCTGAAAACACGACATGTTAAAAACCTCAGTATCGAGGCTGAGCGGCTGGCCCGGTATAGTCAATCGAGTTCACGTCAGAGGAGAGATGCAATGAGTCACCAACCCGGCTTTTGGTTAGCGACACGCCAGTGGTCGCTGGCCGCACTGCTGCTGAGCCTAACGCCGCAAGTCGTGTTTGCAGCCGACTGCACCTATCGAAAAGATGCATTGGGCCATACCCGCTATCAATGTGACGATGGCAAGCAGGGCACCTTACGTGAGGATGCGCTTGGCAACATCAAAGACTCGGGAACCGGAACGACCTGGCGTAAGGACGCGCTCGGCAATCTTAAGAGGAGCGATGGCACTACCTATCGGCAAGACGCGCTGGGCAATATTCGCGGCAGCAATGCCAAAACCGGTGAACGGGTGACATGGCGTGAAGATGCACTTGGTCAGTTGCGTGCATCTGATGGCACCGTCTGTCGAACCAACGCGCTGGGGCAACTCAAATGCCGTGGCGAGAGCACACCGCCGGCCTTGCTGGAAGGCAAATGATGGCTTTTGCAGCAAACGATCTGCCTATCCGTCACTGATGTGATATCCACCATGGTTGCCACGGGGTCAAGTGGGTAAACTCGTTGGCAATCTCTGGCGTGCTCACCCGTATGGGTGCAAACAATCGCCTCTTTTCGTTTTCCATGCGCCCTTGGCGCAAACTGACTCTTATTGGAACCCTTTCCATGGCTATCAAGAAAAACGAACTCTACTCCTCCCTGTGGGCCAGTTGCGATGAACTGCGCGGTGGCATGGACGCCTCCCAGTACAAGGACTATGTGCTCACCCTGCTGTTTGTGAAGTACGTTTCCGACAAGGCCAAGGGTAACCCCTACGCCATGATTGAGGTGCCGCACGGGGCGAGTTTTAGTGACATGGTGGCGCTCAAGGGGACCGCGAATATCGGCGAGGCGATCAACCTCACCATCTCGGCGCTGGCCGAAGCCAATGATCTCAAGGGCGTTATCGATATCGCCGACTTCAACGATGAGGACAAGCTCGGCAAGGGCAAGGAGATGATCGACCGCCTGACCAAGCTGATCGGCATCTTCGAGGGGCTGGATCTCTCCGCCAACCGCACCGAGGGCGATGATCTGCTAGGCGATGCCTACGAATACCTGATGCGCCACTTCGCCACCGAATCGGGCAAGTCCAAAGGGCAGTTCTATACCCCGGCCGAGGTGTCGCGCATTCTGGCCAAGGTGATCGGCATCAGTCGCCAGACGCCGCAAGATGCCACCGTCTACGACCCCACCTGCGGCTCCGGCTCCTTGCTGCTCAAGGCCAGTGACGAGGCGGGACCCAAGGGGCTCACCATCTACGGTCAGGAGATGGATAACGCCACCAGCGCCTTGGCGCGCATGAACATGATCCTGCACGACAATCCGACCGCCAAGATCTGGAAGGGCAATACCCTGGCCGCGCCCCAGTGGAAGGAGGGCAACAACCAGCTCAAGTGCTTCGACTTTGCCGTCGCCAACCCGCCCTTTTCCAACAAGAACTGGACCAGCGGCCTGGATGCTGAGCACGATGAGTTTGGCCGCTTTGTCTGGGGGGTACCGCCGGAGAAAAACGGCGATTACGCCTTCTTGCTGCACATCATCAAGAGCCTCAACAGCCGTGGCAAGGGGGCGGTGATCTTGCCCCACGGCGTGCTGTTCCGTGGCAATGCCGAGGCGCGCATCCGCGAGAATCTGCTCAAACAGGGCTTTATCAAGGGCATCATCGGCCTGCCTGCCAACCTCTTCTACGGCACCGGCATTCCGGCCTGCATCATCGTCATCGACAAGGAGACGGCGCACCAGCGCGCTATCCAGGCCAACGGCTACAGCAGCCAGAGCCTGTTTATGATCGATGCCAGCAAAGGCTTTATCAAAGATGGCAACAAGAACCGGCTGCGTGAGCAGGACATCCACAAGATCGTCGATACCTTTACCCGCGAGCAGGTGATCCCCCGTTACAGCCGCGCCGTGCCGCTCTCCGAGATCGCCGCCAACGACTACAACCTGAATATTCCGCGCTATATCGATGCCAGCGAGGCCGAAGATCTGCACGATCTGGCCGCCCACCTTAAAGGCGGCATTCCCAATCGGGATATCGACGCCCTGGGCGCTTACTGGCAGGTGTTCCCGACTCTGCGGGCCGATCTGTTTGCTCCGGCCCATGCGGGTTATAGCCATGGGTTGGTGGAGGCCGCCAAGGTCAAGGGCACCATACTGGCGCACCCCGAATTTGTCCGTTTTGCATCTGCCTCGCTCGAACCCTTCTCACGCTGGTTTACCGAGTGCCATCTGCCGGAGATAAAGCCGGGTGAATCGCCCAAGGCATTGATCGAAGAGATCAGCGAATCGCTGCTCGCCGCCTATGCGCCGCTGCCGCTGCTGGATAACTACGATATCTACCAACTGCTGCTGGACTACTGGCATGCCGTGATGCAGGACGATGTCTATGTGCTCTGCCAGGATGGCTGGGCGGCGGGCAAGGTGCTGCGCGAGCTTAAAGTCGATAAGGGCGAAAAGCTTAAAGAGACGCCGGATCTGGTGCTAGGCCGCGCCAAGTACAAGGCCGAGCTGTTGCCACCGGCGCTGCTGGTGGCCCGTTTCTTTAGCGATGAGCAGGCCGCCATTGATGCCCTGCAGGCCGCCGCGGATGAGGCAAGCCAAGCCTTGGAAAGCTATCTGGAAGAGCAGGGCGGTGAGGAGGGGCTGCTGAGTGACGCGGCCAACGACGCGGGCAAGATCAACGCCGCCAGCTTGAAGGCGCGGCTCAAGCAAGCCAGCGATGCCGAGGAAAAGGCGGCGCTAAAAACCGCCATCAAGCTGTTCGAAGCGGAAAGTCAGGCTAAAAAGGCGGTAAAAGAAGCGCAAGAGGTGGTGGATCGGGCTGTGGTTGCCCGTTACCCCAAGCTGACCGAGGATGAGATCAAGCAACTGCTGGTGGAGGATAAGTGGCGTGCCAGCTTGCAGGCCGCCATCGAGGCGGAGATTGAGCGCATTACCCAGCAGCTGGCCAACCGCGTCAAGGAGTTGGAGGAGCGCTATAGCGCCACCCTGCCGCAGCTGACCCAGCAGGTCGCAGATCTGGAGGCCAAGGTGGCCGCGCATCTCAAAAGCATGGGGCTGGAGTGGACGCGATGAATCAACAGAACGCTTTTATGTTGCTGCCGGAGGCGCAACAACAGGCCGATCGGCTCTTTGGCCAGTTCGGCAGCCTGATTGAACAGGCTCGTACTCAGGTTCATCGAGCCGTTAACAGCGCCATGGTGAGCTGTTACTGGCAGATCGGTTGTCTTATCGTCGAATCCGAACAGCAGGGACAAACCCGGGCTGCCTATGGCCAGCAGTTGCTGGCCCAGTTAGCCGTGCAGCTGACCAGTCGCTTCGGCAAGGGCTTTGATGCCAGCAATCTGCGTAATATGCGGCGTTTTTATCTCGCCTTTCCAATTCAGGAGACGGTGTCTCTCGAATTGAGCTGGTCCCACTACAACCTGCTAAGTCGCATTGACAATCCGGCTGCCCGGCAGTGGTACCAAAGCGAAGCGATAACCCAGAACTGGAGCGTGCGGGCATGCGTGTGCAGGCTCGGCTGGAGCAGGCTCGTAGCCTGGCACAGGAGTAACCCATGACCATAACAGACAAGCCGAACACCACAGGCGGCCAAGGTGGCAGTTCATCGCAAGAGCATGGGGCTGGAGTGGGCATAATGGCAGAACAGATGATGCAAGAGACAGCAGGTAAGGCGATTCCGGCAGGCTATAAGCAGACAGAAGTGGGGGTTATTCCGGAGGATTGGGAGGTTTCATCGCTAAAGGATGTGGCATTATTCGGTGGTGGTACTACTCCATCCCGGAGTCAATATGATCTTTTTTATAAAGATGGCCATCATCCTTGGGTGAAAACTTTAGATTTGAATAATGGACCTATTTTTGAAACGGATGAATATGTAACAGATGCTGCTTTGACTAATACAAGCCTGAGAAAGCATAAAGCAGGCTCCGTCCTCGTGGCCATGTACGGTGGTTTTAATCAAATTGGACGAACTGGTTTGTTGAGAACAGATGCTGCAATTAATCAAGCATTGTTGGCAATAATTCCAGATGGTTCAAAGCTTTATTCTGGTTTTCTATTGAGCCAACTGAATTACCATGTTGATTATTGGAAGTTAGTTGCTAGTAGCAGTCGGAAAGACCCGAATATAACAAGTACAGATATAAAAAATTACGAATTACCCCTTCCATCGGTGAAAGAACAAACCGCCATTGCCAATGTGCTGTTGGATAGCGATGCACTGATCGATGCACTGGAGCAGCTGATCGCCAAAAAGCAGGCCATCAAGAGCGCCACCATGCAGCAACTGCTGACCGGCCGCACCCGCCTGCCTGCCTTCGCCCTACGCCCCGATGGGACTAAAAAAGGCTATAAACCCAGCGAACTGGGAGATATTCCGGAGGATTGGATGGTCGCTCAGCTAGGAGAGATTGTAAAACTCAACATGGGACAGTCTCCAAGTTCTAGTAACTATAACAACAAGGGTATTGGCTGACTCTTATACACAAGTAGCGCCCTGAACGGAACCATTCCCGTTTTCCAGGATCTGATCTTCCATGTGACCTC
>NZ_JAPCIQ010000116.1:0-9218 GCF_027707405.1 Aeromonas sp. QDB68
GCCAACCCGCCCTTTTCGCTGGATAAATGGGGTTATGAGGAAGCGGGGAACGATAAGTTCGGTCGCTTCAAGCGCGGGCTGCCGCCCAAAACCAAGGGGGATTACGCCTTTATCCTCCATATGATTGAAACCCTTAAGCCCAAGACTGGCCGCATGGGGGTAGTGGTGCCCCACGGCGTGCTGTTCCGGGGTTCCAGCGAGGGCAAGATCCGTCAGCAGCTAATCGACGAGAACCTGCTCGATGCGGTGATCGGCCTGCCAGAGAAGCTCTTCTATGGCACCGGCATCCCCGCCGCCATCCTGATCTTTAAAAAGCAGAAGGTGGATGACAATGTGCTGTTTATCGATGCTAGCCGCGAGTTCAAGGCGGGTAAAAACCAGAACCTGTTAAGCGCGGACAATATCGCCAAGATTGTCGCTACCTATCGCAACGGCGGCAATGTCGATAAATACGCCTACCTTGCCTCGCTCAAAGAGATCAAGGAGAACGACTACAACCTCAATATCCCCCGCTATGTGGATACCTTCGAAGAAGAGGAGGAGATCGATCTGCTGGCGGTGCGGGCCGAGCGCGAACAACTGAAAACCCAGCTGGCCGAGCTGGAAATCGAGATGGCCAAGTATCTGGAGGAGTTGGGTTATGGTGCCTAAGGGGTCAGGGCAAGATCGCGAACGTTTTTTAAGCAGGGCACGAGGATTTGACCGACCGAACAGGGTGTGATCTTATACTCTCTTTTACGGGAGTTTCGTCATGAACCATCAAGCGGCATTTACCCAATTCTTCTCCGAACTTGAAGACCCTCGTCAGACAACCAAAATCGCGTACCCCTTCTTCGATGTGGTTTTTCTCACCGTCTGTGCTGCTATTGGTGGAGCTCAAGGTTGGGAAGATATCGAGCTTTTCGGCGAGGCACATCTGGAATGGTTTCAGCGTAATGGATTGTTTCATAACGGATTACCTGTTCACGACACCATAGCCAGGATCATCTCCCGTATTCAACCGGAGCAATTCCAGAACGCCTTCGTCCGCTGGATGCAAGCAACATCAGAACGTACCGATGGTGAGCTGATTGCCATTGACGGCAAGACCTTACGCAGCTCTTACGACCGAGACAGTCGTCAGTCTACCATTCATATGGTCAGTGCCTTTGCCGCTGAGAATCGTCTGGTGCTCGGGCAAGTCAAAACAGATGAGAAATCTAACGAAATCACCGCCATTCCTGAATTACTGGCACTCCTCGATATAAAAGGCTGCCTGGTATCCATCGATGCCATGGGCTGCCAGACTGGAATAGCCTCAACCATAGTCAAGGGCGGTGGCGACTACTTGCTGGCGGTAAAAGGTAACCAGCCCACACTGCATAATGCAGTACGCGCAGCTCTGGCCGAGTCGACCAAGAAGCCGCTGAGTGAAGAAACGCTCAGTGTCGAGAAAGAGCACGGTCGCATCGATGGCCGCGAGTACCATGTGTTACCAGCCGGAGCACTATCAGAGCAATTTCCAGAGTGGAAATCGCTGAAGACTGTCGGTGTCGCAATATCCTATCGAATTGAAAATATGGAAAAATTTTCGATGGAGTATCGCTACTACATCAGCTCGGCTGAACTGACACCAGAGCAGTTTGCTTCAGCGGTACGAGGGCACTGGGCAATTGAAAATAGCCTGCACTGGGTTCTGGATGTCGTGATGAATGAGGATGCCTGCCAGATATATCGAGGTGATGCCCCTCAAATATTGGCCTGTGCACGACACATGGCGCAAAACATGCTGCGAGCCGAAACCAGCCGTAAGGCAAGCTTGCGGAAGAAGCAGCAATTTGCGGGCATGAGCAGCCCATATCTGGAAAAGGTATTGGATGCAGGGCTGGCTGAATTGAAGTCAATTTAACAATATGTTCACGCTCTCGCCCTGCCTAAGGGGTGGTCTCAGAAGTTAATTTCTGATGTCGGTGCTGTCGTAACAGGAAATACTCCACCAACCAGCAACCCTGAGTATTACAATGGGAAATATCCTTTTGTATCTCCAGCTGATTTAGGTGCGCATAAATTGATAAACTCTAGTATTAAGAGTTTATCCTCCCAAGGAATGGAAAAAGCAAGAAGTGTAAGAGCAGGTGCTACGCTTTTCACTTGCATTGGCTCAACAATCGGAAAAATAGGGCTTGCGGGATGCACGCTAGCAACAAATCAGCAAATTAATGTTGTGATCCCCAAGCCAGATTACGACGATGATTATGTATATTATCAGTTGGAGTTGAGAGCTGCATATATTGCAAAATTAGCAGGAACCCAAGCAGTTCCAATAATTAACAAAACCACATTTGAATCACAATGTATTTTGGTTCCTGATTCACTGCCAGAACAAAATAAAATCGCCAAAATTCTCTCCACTTGGGATAAGGCGATCAGCACCACCGAGCAACTGCTGGCCAATAGCCAGCAGCAGAAAAAATCGCTGATGCAACAACTACTCACCGGAAAAAAGCGCCTGCTGGATAACAATGGTGTGGGGTTTAGTGGGGAGTGGAAGTCGTACCATTTGTCTCATGTGACTGTAATAGTGATGGGCTCATCACCTAAATCTGAAGCATACAACGAGAATGGAGTTGGTCTTCCTTTACTTCAAGGAAATGCAGATATAAAAAATCGCATATCGGCCCCAAGAGTTTTTACTTCTGAAATCACAAAAGAGTGTGAAATTGGCGACATATTACTTAGTGTTCGCGCCCCAGTTGGAACTGTCGCTATATCTGAGCATAAAGCTTGCATTGGGCGAGGAATTGCCGCATTGCATGCCAAACCTAATTTTGACCAAAGCTTTATTTATCAATTTCTCCTTTGGTTTGAACCTAAGTGGGGCTCTCTTTCCCAAGGAAGTACCTTCGAGTCAATAAATAGTGATGACATAAAAAATCTGAAGATTAAGGTGCCTAATTTTGGCGAGCAACAAAAAATAGCCGCCGTACTGACCACTGCCGATCAAGAAATTACCACCCTGCAACAAAAACTCGACGCCTTAAAGCAAGAAAAACAGGCCCTGATGCAACAACTGCTGACCGGTAAACGGCGGGTCAAGGTCGAGGAGGCAGCATGAAAAAAGTGACCCTTCACCCCATGACCGAGGCTGACGTTGAGTGGCTGGAGCAGCGGCTGATGGAGTATGGCAACGACGATTCGATGCTGAGTCTGTCGGCACTCGACGGCTTTCTGACCGCCGTGCTTTCCGGCCCCAAGCTGGTATCGCCGAGCCAGTGGTGGCCGGCACTCTGGGGCGGCATGCCCCCCGAGTGGTCGTCCGAGCGGGAGATGAAACGGGCGCTGGACCTTATCATGGGCCATATGAATATTCTGGCCCATACCCTCTGTTATCAGCCCGAGCACTTTATCCCTGTGTTGATGGTCAATCTTTTCGAAGAACAAGAGATCTGCAACGCCGAAGAGTGGTGCTTTGGCTATCTGCGTGGCATGGCGCTGGGGAACTGGCCAGCACTGCCAGAGGAGCTGGATACCTGGCTTGAGGTGATCCGCCTGCATGGCAGCGATGACCAATTGCCACTGCTTGCCAGCCTGTCGCTGCCGGAACATCAGCAGAGCGTGGCCGAAGTGGGCCCTGCCGCGTTGAAATTGCACGCCTATTTTCTCGTACAACGGGGGCCAAACAGGGGGCCTGTCGCGGCGCCATCGGTGAAACCGGCCAAGGCCCCTGCCAAGGTCGGGCGCAATGAGCCCTGCCCCTGTGGTAGCGGCAAGAAGTACAAGCAGTGCTGTTTGCACTGATCAGGCGCTCGGCCCGTACCCTCAGTGAGGGTGACGGCCAGGCGAATGGCGAGCCTTGGTTGCATCGCATCACCATAAAAATTAAATAAGATAAACAGTCAGTTAGGGATAAACATGAAATTACAACAACGGATGGAACGGCTGGTCAACGCGGTATGTGAAGGGATGTTTGAGCGGGAGGAGGTGATCTCGGTGGCACTGCTGGGTGCCTTGTGTGGTCAGAATACCTTTCTTTACGGCCCACCCGGCACGGCCAAAAGCCTGATCTCCCGTCGCATCGCCTGTGCCTTTGCCAATCCGGCCTACTTCGAGTACCTGATGAACCGGTTCAGTACCCCCGAGGAGGTCTTTGGCCCCATCTCGATCAAGGCACTCAAAGAGGATCGGTATGTTCGTAAAACCGAGCATTATCTGCCCCAGGCCGATTTCGCGTTTCTGGACGAGATATGGAAATCGAGCCCGGCGATCCTCAATACCCTGCTGACACTTATCAATGAGCACACCTTTCGCAACGGCGAACAGATCGAGCAGGCCCCACTGAAAGCCTTGGTGGCTGCATCAAATGAAACGCCCGATGCCAATCAGGGGCTGGATGCGCTCTATGATCGCTTTATCATCCGCCTGATGGTCGGGCCCATTGAGCAGTCTGATAATTTTGAACGATTGCTGGCGTGCAAACCGACCGAGGCGGCCATCAGGGTTGATGACTCGCTTATTGTGAAGGCCGATGAGTGGGCTAAATGGCGAGAGCAACTGCATGAGGTGAGTTTGTCACCGGAAACCCTGACCATTATTCGCCTGATCCGCAGTGAACTCGCCACCAAATATGACAAACTGAAGGTCTATGTTTCCGACCGCCGCTGGCAGCGGGCGACCCAACTGCTCAAGGCCGCTGCCCTCTTTAATGGCCGCAGCGAAACCAATCACAGTGATGCCTTGCTATTGCGGCACTGCTTGTGGACCCATGAAGAGAACCGTCTTGCCGTTAACGATATCGTCGAGCAAGCCGTTAAGGATACCGGTTTTGACAGTGGTATTAATCTCGCGCAGATTGATGCCGAAAAAGAATCATTGGAGAAAGAGATCCATAATGAACTTTTCAGTGCCACTGATATTTACGATACACAGATTATTAATGGGCACGCTTTTTTCAAAGTGAAGAACGACTTTGATAATACTAGGATTGGTTCTTACATTTTTATTCCATTGGATAACCTTAAGAACACACATGAATTCCACCCGACAAGTGAAACGGGTAATGAACTAAATTATATTGTCTGTCAATTTGATGGCCAGGGTACTTGTCGGATATCAATGAAGAGCCGATATGGCAGTTTTAATTTCAAACCAGAAGTTCTCTTCCATAAAGGTGACAAGAAACCAAATATTAACAAGCGGCTTATCACCTCATTGGCTGAGTCGGTGGCAAAAACCAGAGAACAGCTTATAGACACTCTGAATAAGATAGAAAAACAGTGCCAAGGCTATGAGAAAAAATTGGCATCCATTTTCGTTCCTGCCCAGCAGAGCGCATTGGCTATTGATGGCATTACCGAGCAGATTGCTCGGCTCAAATTGCGTATCAAAGATTGTGAACGGCTGGAAGCCTTATGCAAATAAGCCAGGTGGAGAGTGCTTCGCATCTCGCTCAAAAAGAACTCCGCGACAGCTATGGTGGATTGCTGGCTCACTCCAGCTCGCTGACCAGCCAGGTCTCGCAGCACATCGAGGAGTGGAAGAGAGATACTGAGGCAGCGTTGACCAACGAGTGTCCATTCGCTGAGCATGCCCACAAGCTGAACCATTGGCGAAGAGAGAGTGCGCTTGGCGATATATCCAAAGCCTCTTTTCAAGGGGCGGTGAAGGATTATCTCGCGCTCTGTAAAGCCAGCCAGCACCCGGTGGACCCGCCATTTTGGCAAAAGCAGGTTGCCGATAGTTTCGCTCAGGACGCGGAGCCGCCGAGTGCGGATAAGGTCGTCAGTTGCCAACTGCTGGCTACTGAATGGCAAAAGGTGCTGGATAAAGCCCGCAATAGTTGGGAGCTGGCCAGGATCGAGCAGCTGCGTCGCCAGTTAATGGAACGATTGGAGAGCATGCTCAAGCTGTTGCAGCAGTTGCAACCGCTGCTTGAAGCGTTGGGGCTGGATCCGGGGCGACTGGTTGATCTCTCCAGTGGCCAGCTCTCTGCCCAAGATCTGGCCCAGTTCCAGAAGTGGGCAAGCTATCTGGCAAACGACAAGGGGTTGCATGCGTTATGCGACTTGCTCGGCAAGATCCGGCAGATTGAACTCTCCGAAAAGATTGAGCGGGTGAAGGTCAACCACGTTCTGGATCTCTGTCTGCCCGATATCAACTCCCGAGAGGAGATAGTGGGTATTAGGTTGGGACGAGATCTGGAGCATGTATTGCCCAGCGAGAAAGCCCTGTTGGCTGATGACGAGACCGCATTGCTGTTTGATTTGAAGTTCGTCGAGTCACGACTGATGAGCTTTGATATGGCAGGTATGCAGACTCAACATCTGCATGTTGAACGAGAAGAGGAGAGGCCGGTCAACGAAGAGGAGAAGCGCGGCCCCATGATCCTCTGCGTTGATACCAGTGGCTCGATGAGCGGGGCGCCCGAGACGATCGCCAAAGCGATGACGCTATTTCTGGCAACCAAAGCGAGAGAGGAGCAACGCCCCTGTTACCTGATTAACTTCTCTACGGGTATCAGGACCTTGGAGTTGAGTGGAAAATGGGGCCTTGCGTCGATAATCGACTTTCTGAAAATGTCGTTTCATGGTGGTACTGATGCGGCACCAGCCCTTGGCCATGCGTTGAAAACCATGGCCGCAGAGACCTACCAAAAGGCCGACCTGTTGATGATTTCTGACTTCATCATGGCGGATCTGCCACCGGAGACCCTGGCAAATATCGAGCAACAGCGTGGTAAGGGTAACCGCTTTTACTCTCTGGTGGTCGGCTCTGCTTATATGGTTCAGCGGCTAAAGCGCCTCTTTGACCATGAGTGGGTGTATAACCCGACGACGAGTACCATTCATGAGTTGATCGGCTTTCAGCAAAAAATTGACAACCAGTTTGAGGCATCCCCGTTATGAAGGCCTTGCCGAAATTTCAAGAAGAGTACAGCGCCAAGATCCCAGCCCTGACCCTGCTGACCCAGTTGGGCTGGTCTTTCTTCTCCCCTGAACAGACGCTGGCGGCACGGGATAACAAGTTCGATCAGGTGGTGCTGCGCCAACAACTGCGCAGCGTACTGGCCGAGCGCACCTTTGTGTTTGCGGGCAAAACCTATCCGCTTTCCCCTAAGTCAGTGGACAATCTGGTCAGCGAGCTGTGCAGCCCGGCCCTGAATGAAGGGTTGCAGGCGGCCAACGAGCGGCTCTATAACCACTTGCTCTATGGCATGTCGGTCACCGAGTTTGTTGATGGCAAGAAGGTGAGCCCAACCATCCCCCTTATTGATTGGCACAACCCGCACAATAACCGCTTCACCTTCACCGAAGAGTTTCGGGTTACCCGCGCAGGCGGCATCGAGTCGCGTCGCCCGGATATCGTCTGCTTCGTCAATGGCTTGCCCTTGGTGGTGATCGAGGCCAAGCGCCCGGATGGCAACGCCAAAAAAGGGCCGACCATCAAGGAAGGGATCTCCCAGAGCCTGCGCAACCAGCGCCCGGATGAGATCCCGCTGCTGTTTGCCTACAGCCAGTTACTGCTCTCCATCAATGGCATCGAAGGGCGATATGGCACCTGCGGTACGCCGGAGAAGTTCTGGGCCGCCTGGCGTGAGGAAGACATCGGCGATGGTGAGATGACAGCCATCAAGAATCAGCCGCTCTCATCCGAACAACGCTCTGCCCTGTTTAGCCACCGGCCCGCCGCCGATCTGGGCTGGTATCAGTCCCTAGTTGCGGCTGGCGAGCTGGCGGTCAGTGATCAGGATCGGCTGCTCATCAGCCTGCTTTCCCCGGAGCGGCTGCTGGAGATGACCCGCCTGTTCACCCTGTTTGACAAGAAGGCGGGCAAGATAGTCGCCCGCTACCAGCAGGTGTTTGGCATCAAGCGGTTGATCGAGCGTATCAACCAAAAACGTCCCGATGGCGGGAGAGAAGGTGGGGTGATCTGGCACACCACTGGTTCGGGCAAGTCGTTCACCATGGTGTTCCTCAGCAAGGCGCTGATCCTGCATGACAGTTTGAAACAGTGTCGCCTGCTGGTGGTGACCGACCGGGTGGATCTGGAGAGCCAGCTCAGCAAGACCTTTGCCTCCAGCGGTGAACTCGCGGGCAAGAAAGACAAAGAAGCGGCCATGGCCACTTCAGGCAAGCGGTTGGCCGAGCAGATCGGTAAGGGCAGCGAGCGGATCATCTTCTCGCTTATTCAGAAGTTCAACTCAGCCACCAAGTTGCCGGAATGCATCAACAAGAGCCCGGATCTCATCGTGCTGATCGATGAGGGCCACCGCAGCCAGGGGGGCGAGAACCATATCCGCATGAAGCAGGCGCTGCCCAACGCTGCCTTTGTTGCCTTTACCGGCACGCCGCTGCTCAAGGATGACAAGACCACCAACAAGTTTGGCCCCATCGTCCATGCCTACACCATGCAGCGGGCGGTCGAGGACAAGACGGTGACGCCGCTGCTCTATGAGGAGCGCATCCCCGACCTGGAGGTCAACGAGCGGGCCATCGACAGCTGGTTTGAGCGTATCACCCTGGGGTTAAACGAGCAGCAACAGGCCGATCTGAAACGCAAATTTGCCCGCAAGGGCGAGATCTACAGCGCGGAGGATCGCATCAAGCTGATTGCGTTCGATATCGCCAGTCACTTTTCAAACCACATTGTCGAGGGGCTCAAGGGCCAGCTGGCCTGCGATAGCAAGGCATCGGCGGTGCTCTATAAAAAGTACCTCGACGAGGCGGGGCTGTTCGAGTCGGCGGTGGTGATGAGTCCGCCCGACAGCCGGGAAGGCAACACCGAGGTCGATGAATCGACCACCCCGCTGGTCACTCAGTGGTGGAAGGAGAATGTCGGCACTCAGGATGAGCAGGTGTATTCCAAGGCGCTTATCGAGCGTTTTGCCGATGAGAATGATCCTCTCAAGTTGCTGGTCGTGGTGGACAAGTTGCTGACCGGCTTCGATGAACCAAAGAACACAGTGCTCTATATCGACAAGCCACTCAAAGAGCACAACCTGATCCAGGCGATTGCGCGGGTCAACCGGCTGCACCCGAAGAAGAAATTTGGTCTGCTTATCGACTATCGCGGCATCTTATCCGAGCTGGATACCACCATCGGCAAGTATCAGGATCTCGCTTTCCGCACCCAAGGCGGCTATGACGTTGACGACCTCAAAGGCCTCTCATGTACAGAACCTTAAGCGGCAAGCGAATTAATAATACCGTCTAACGTGTTGTTTTGCTTGGATTTTCTCTGCC
>NZ_JAPCIQ010000117.1:0-9011 GCF_027707405.1 Aeromonas sp. QDB68
CAGCGGGGCTGACGCCCCGGCGAAATTCCCCTCCCACCTACGTCGGAGGGAGTCCCCTTTCGCATTAAGATGATGGGTGTAGTGTTCTGCCCATGGAAGATGAACGTGACCAAGGTGTTGCCCCTGTTGGCCCTTTTCCCGCTCCAGCTGCTGGCCGCCGAGATCCTGGTGATCAGCAGCTACCACCAGACCAATCTGTGGGATCAGAGCTACAGCGCCGGCCTGCAGCAATACCTCAAGGGGGAGCACCACATCAGCCACCTCTATCTGGATACCAAGCGTCAACCCCATCAGGATCCAGAGCGGCTCGTCAGCCAGGGAATGGCGGCCTATCAGGCGCGCAAGCCGGCGCTGGTAGTGCTCGGCGATGACAACGCCATCAGCGCCCTCGCCCGTCCCATCGCCGCCCTGGGCACCCCTGTGGTGTTTCTCGGCATGAACGAGAACCCGCGCCCCAAGGGGCTGGTCGGCCACCCCCTGATAACCGGCGTGCTGGAGCGCCCCCTGCTCAAGCGCAACATCAGCGAGATGAGCTAGCTGATGGGCGGCATCAGCAAGGCGCTGGTGCTGTTTGACGAGAGCGAGGTGTCGCACACCGCCGTCGAGGACGAGTTCAAGGCCCGCAGCGAGCTGCGGGTCGGCCAGACCCGGGTGAGCAGCCGGCAATTCACCGACTACCGGCGCTGGCAGGAGGCGGTGCTCACCAGCCAGCAGAACGGCTATCAGGCTCTCTTCCTCGGCCTCTATCACACCCTCATCGACGCGCAGGGCCAGCATGTGAGCGAGCAACAGGTGCTGGCATGGACCAGCGCCAACAGCACGGTGCCACTGTTCTGTTTCTGGGCCTTTGCGGTGGGCAGGGGAGCCGCCATCGGCGGTCTGGTGCTCGATGGCCACAGCCAGGGAGAGAGAGCCGCCGAACTGGCCAATGCCATCCTCTCGGGCACGGCGCCCGGCGCCCTCTCCCCCCGCGCCGCATCCCGCGGGGAATACCTGTTCAGCAAGAGCGAACTGGCACGCTGGCACCTGACGGCTCCCGATGCCTGGCAGGACAAGGTGAGCTACATCGAGTGAGCCCACCAACGACAAACCCGGCCAGTGGGCCGGGTTTGTCTGCTCAAACGTGCATTCTCAGGGCTGAATGGCCGCCTGCAACTCGGCTTCGGTCCAGATGGTGATCCCCAGCTCCTGGGCCTTGGCAAGCTTGGAGCCAGCGGCTTCACCTGCCACCAGCACGTCGGTCTTGGCGGACACCGAGCCTGCCACCTTGGCCCCCAGCGCCTGCAGCGCCGCCTTGGCGTCGTTGCGCGACAAGGTGGTGAGGGTGCCGGTCAGCACGAAGGTCTTGCCGGCGAAAGGCTGATCGGCCGCCTCCTTCTTCTCGATGGGCGGCCAGTGGATGCCGGCGGCCAGCAGGGCATCCAGCACCTCGATGTTGTGGGGCTGGCGCAGGAAGTAGTAGACGTGCTTGGCCACTATGTCCCCCACGTCGGCCACCTCGAGCAACTGCTCCACGGTCGCCGCGCGCAGGGCCTCCAGGGTGAGGAAGTGGTTTGCCAGATTCAGCGCCGTCGCCTCCCCCACCTCGCGAATGCCCAGGGCAAACAGGAAGCGCGGCAGGGTGGTGCTGCGGGCCGCATCGATGGCCGCCACCAGATTGAGGGCGGATTTTTGCCCCATCCGCTCGAGGCCGGCCAACTGGATGGCGTTGAGGCTGAACAGATCCGCCGGGGTCTTCACCAGCCCCTTGTCCACCAGCTGCTCCACTATCTTGTCACCCAGACCGTCCACGTCCATGGCGCGGCGGGCGGCGAAATGCTTGATCGCCTCCTTGCGCTGGGCCTCGCAGAACAGGCCACCGGAGCAGCGGGTCACCGCCTCCCCCTCCAGCCGCTCCACCGCCGAGCCGCACACCGGGCACTGGGTGGGGAAGAGGATCGCGCGAGCATCCGCGGGGCGCTGGGCCTCCACCACGGCCACTATCTGCGGGATCACGTCCCCCGCCCGGCGCACGATCACGGTGTCGCCGATCATCACGCCGAGCCGTTCAATCTCGTCGGCATTGTGCAGGGTGGCATTGGAGACGGTGACGCCGCCGACGAACACGGGTTTGAGCTTGGCCACCGGGGTCACGGCGCCGGTGCGGCCCACCTGGAACTCGACGTTCTCGAGCAGGGTCATCTCCTCCTGTGCCGGGAACTTGTGGGCGGTGGCCCAGCGCGGGGCCCGCGCCACGAAGCCGAGCTCCTGTTGCAGCGCGATGTCGTCGACCTTGTAGACCACGCCATCGATCTCGTAAGGGAGATCCCCACGGCGGGCCAGGATGTCGTCGTGGAACGCCTGGCAACCGGCGGCCCCCTCCTTGAGCTTCACTTCCGGGCTGAGCGGCAGACCCCAGGCCTTGAGCTGATTGAGGCGACCGAAGTGGGACTCCCCCAGCTCGTCGCCACCGACTCCCACGCCGTAGGCATAGAAGCTGAGGGGGCGGCTGGCGGTGATGCGTGAATCGAGCTGGCGTAGGCTGCCGGCAGCGGCGTTGCGCGGGTTGACGAACACCTTCTCCCCCGCCGCCAGCGCATCGCGGTTCATCGCCTCGAACCCCGCCTTGGGCATGAAGACCTCCCCACGCACCTCCAGCCGCGCAGGCCACCCCTGGCCGCGCAGGGTCAGGGGAATGGCCTTGATGGTGCGCACGTTCTCCGTGATCTCCTCCCCCGTGGTGCCGTCCCCGCGAGTGGCGGCCTGTACCAGCTGGCCAGCCACGTAGAGCAGGCTCACCGCCAGACCGTCGAGCTTGGGTTCGCAACAGAAGGTGAAATTCACCTCCCGCTTGAGGCGATCACTAATGCGTTGCTCGAACGCCTGCAACTCCTCGCTGCTGAAGACGTTGTCCAGACTCAGCATGGGGATCTCGTGGCGTACCTGCTTGAAGGCGGTCAGCGGCTGGCCTCCCACCCGCACGCTCGGCGAGGCCGGGGTTTTCAGCTCGGGATGCTCGGCCTCCAGCGCAATCAGCTCGCGCATCAGGCGATCGTATTCGGCGTCCGGCACCGTGGGGTTGTCCAGCACATAGTACTGATGGCCGTACTCGGTCAGCAGCTCACACAGTTGACGGTGGCGGGAGAGGATATCGCTCATGAAAAAGTCTCGAAGTGTGATGGAACATTCAGTCTGGGGCAGAAACAAAAATGCGGCACCGGGGTACCGCACTTTTCATTGTTCAAGCCCCATGGCGCATCAGTCGCGGCTGGCCTCGTAGGCCGCCAGCTCGTGACGGTAGCGGGCGATGTCGTCGTCGCTGAGGGGACTGCGCGAGGCGTCGGTCAGCATGGCATCGAGATCGCTCGCGAGCTGATCCGCGGCCTGCAACATGTGCTCGAAGGCGAAGGCGGCATTGCTGCGAAGGGGCAGTTGCATGAAGAGGGACACACCCGGGGTGCTGAACTGCTCCATGCGATAGGGGTTGAAGGTACCCGGCTTGACCATGTTGATCATGGAGAAGAGCACCTCCCCCTTGCCGCCCAGATCTTCGTGACGGTGGAAGATGTCCATCTCGCCAAACTTGAAGCCCAGCGCCAGCAGGGAAGAGAGCAGAGTCGCACCTTGCAGATCGTGGCCGGGACGGGCCATCAGGTTGATGACATAGACATCCTGCCAGATCTTCTCGACCGGGGCCGGAGCGGGTTCTGGCTCGGCTGCGTGAACCGGCTCTTCATAGGCTGGCTCGTCATCGTAAGCGGGTTCTTCATAAGCCGGCTGGGCGTAGCGGGGAGCCTGCTGGGCAACCGGTGCCGGCTCGCGTGCACCGAAGGTCGGCGCCTGGGCATAGGCCGGCTCCACCAGCGGCTCTTCGTCCAGCGGCTGCATCATGGGCTCGCGCTGCGGACGGGAACGGTGTACCGGCGTACGGCGGATCACCTGGGCAGGTTTGCGCACCGGCGCGGCAGGGGCCTCTTCAACAGGGGCGGCAACCGGCTCGTCATAGTCCTCTTCTTCCTCATACACAGGCTGAGGGGGGACAGGGCGAGCGGCAGGCTTGCGCACCACGGGAGGCGGCAGATCGGCGTCGTCATCTTCATCATCGAAGGCGGGAACGGGGGCGACACGGCGGGGTTCGGGCTGACGGGCCTCGTCGCTGCGCAGTTTGGGCTCGGCACGACGTCCACCGCTCACCACACGCACCTGACCGATGCCATCGCTGTCGAAGGCGTCGTTGTCACGCTCACGGGACTTGGACTCCATCCGACCCAGGGGTTTCTCCTTGATCGGTGCCTGACGATTCTTTCTGTTGCTCCACAACCCGTGAATGAGCAATGCCGCGATGGCAATACCGCCCAGGGCAACCAAGATGTAACGCAATTCCTGCATTAGCTGCTTCTCTTTCTAGTTTTGCTCAGCCAAAGCGACGGCTTCACCGATATCGACCGACACTATGCGCGAAACCCCGGGCTCTTGCATCGTGACGCCAACCAGCTGCTCGGCCATCTCCATGGAGACCTTATTATGACTGATGTAAACGAACTGTACTGTGCTCGACATCTCTTTGACAAGAGAACAGAAGCGACCGACGTTCACTTCATCGAGCGGTGCATCCACCTCATCCAGCAGACAAAATGGTGCTGGATTGAGTCTGAAGATGGCAAAAACCAGCGCAAGGGCGGTTAGCGCCTTCTCCCCCCCGGAAAGCAGGGCAATGGTAGCATTCTTCTTGCCCGGAGGTCTTGCCATGATGCTCACTCCGGCCTCCAAAAGATCATCCGAGGTCAGCTCAAGCCAGGCACTGCCCCCCCCGAACACTTTTGGGAACAGGGATTTTAAATCTTCATTGACCTTATCGAAAGTGTCGCGGAAGCGTATTTGTGTTTCTTTATCAATTCTTTTAATGGCTTGGCTCAAGGTGTCGAGGGCCTGCTCCAGATCCTGGCACTGATTTTCCAGGTAGCTTGAACGGGTTTTCGCCTCCTCATACTCCTCCAGTGCCGCCAGGTTGATGGCGCCAAGCGCCTCCACCTGCGCCTCCAGCGTCTGGATCTCCTGGCGCAGCTTGCCGCGATCAGCGGCAATCAGCACCGCCTGATCGAGGTCCACCAGGCGCACGCCCAGCTCTTCGAACTGCTCGTGCAGTCCCTGCCTGCGCGTCAGGTTGCGCTCGCGCTCGAGCCGCAGAGTCGCCAGCTTCTCCTGAATTTTCACCAGCTGCTTGTGATCGGCGCTTCTGGCCTGCTCCAGCTCGGTCAGCTGACGATCCAGCTCCGCGAGCCGCTGGTGACAGGCCAGTTGCTGCGCCTCAAGATTGCGCTGTTCGACCAGCAGGGGCGACAGATCCTGACTCGGAGCGGCCCCTGGCTCCTTGAGTTCCGCCAGCTCCAGGCCGAGACGGGCCAGCTCCTGCTCGCGCAGCGTGATGAGCTGGCGCTGGTTCTGCTGTTCCAGTTGCAACCGCTGGCAGGCCGCCTGCTGCTGCTCCCGGCGAAGGCGCACCTCTTCCAGCGCCCGCTCCGCCCCGCTCACCTGCTCCTGGGCGAGCAGCAGCGCCTCGGCGAGTACCTCCCCCTGCTCCTGCAGCTCGCCAAGGGCCGCTTCATCCTGCTCAAGCCGCTCCCCGGCCGACGCCAGCCGCTGCGCCTCCTCAGCCTGCTCCTTGTCGAGCCGGGCCAGCTCTTCCCCCAGCTGGCCCAGGCGCTGCAAGCGCTCCTGGCGCTGCCCCTCGCGCAGACTCCAGGCTTCGCGCAGTTGCTGCCACCGCAGCTCCTGCTCGCGCAGGGTGTGCTGAGCCAGCTCATGGGCACTGTGCAGCTGGGCCCGCGCTGCATCGGCGGCGGCAAGCTGCTCGTCGAGTCTGTGCAGCGCCTCCCGACCCGCGGCCAGCTCGGTGTGCAGCCGCTCACGCTCACCGAGCAGCGCCAGCGTACCCAGGGCCATGCCCTCCCCCAGATCCGCCCAGTTGGGGCCGAACCAGTCGCCGGTGGGAGTGAGCAGCGACTCACCGGCAGAGAGGCTGTGCAGGCGGGACAGCGCCTCCTCCCTGCTCTCTGCCAGCCAGATGGCATTGAGGAAAACCGGAATGTGCTCGCCCCCCAGTTGCGCCGCCAGGGTACCGGCCCTGGCTGGCTGGACCGGGCCAATCCAGAGTCCGGGTTGCGCCAGGTTGCACTCGTCCGCCGGGATTGCGGTGAGCCAGCGGCCGAGCACCTTGTCCAGCCCCCGGGCCCACTCGGGGGGAACCTGCAACCGATCCGCCAGGGTCGCGCCCGCCATCTGCTCCCCCAGGATCTGATCCAGGGTGGCGAGGCGCGCCTCCAGCTCGCGCAGCAGGCCCTGCTGGCGACCCTGCTCTGCCTTGAGCTCTTCATGGCGCGACACACCGGCCTGCCACGCTGCATCGGCTTCCTCATGGCGGGCGCGGGAGAGCGAGAGTTCCGCCGCCAGGGCATCGAGCGCCGGTTGCAGGTTCTCCCCCTCCCCGCCAAGGGGCCCGGCCTGTTCGTCTTCCAGCTTGAGGCGGGCAAGCCGGGTCTTGGCCTGCAGCTCCTGCAGGCCATTCACCTCGGCGCGGGTCTGGTTGAGCCGCCCCTGCAACTGGCCCAGCTGCTGCTGCCACAGCTGCTGACGCTGGCGCGCCTGCTCGAGCCGATCGCCCGCAGCCGCACGCACGCTCTGCTGGTCGGTAAGCAACTGCTCACACTGCTCGAGGCGCGCCGACGCCACCTCCCCCTGCAACGTGCTGTCGCCCAGTTGCTCTAGCTGGCCGGCCAGCTGGGCCTTGAGGCCGTCGATACGCTCGCCGAGGGACTGCCGCCTCGCCTGCCAGTCGCGGCCCAGCTCGCTCTGGTGCAGTTGCTGCTGCTCAAGGCGAGCGATAGCCTGCCCACCGAGAAAAATCTGTTGCTGGCGGCTCGCCTGCTCGGCCTGCGCCTCCTGGCGGGCCACCGACAGGGTGACGTGACGCCCCTCGTCGGCGGTGCGCTTGGCATCGAGGGCCGCCAGCGCCTGTTCAGTCTGGGCCAGTTCGGTCTTGGCTTCGCCAAGACGCGTCTCCAGCGCCCACAGTTCAGAGCCGATCAGTTCGCTGCGGGCCGCGCGACTGCGACTCTTGAGCTGCTTGTAGCGCTCGGCGGTCTCAGCCTGGGCCTTGAGGTGCTCGAGGCGTGAGCCCAGTTCGCCACGGATATCGCCAAGGCGTTCCAGGTTCTCCTGGGTATGGCGGATACGCTGCTCGGTCTCGCGGCGCCGCTCCTTGTAGCGGGAGACCCCGGCGGCCTCTTCCATGAACAGCTTGAGATCGGCGGGGCGGGACTCCACCAGCCGGCTGACGGTGCCCTGTTCGATGATGGCGTAACTGCGGGGCCCAAGGCCGGTGCCGAGGAAGAGGTCGGTCACGTCCTTGCGGCGGCACTTCTGGCCGTTGATCTGGTAGTGATTGGAGCCGTCGCGCAGCACTTCGCGGCGCACCGAGATCTCGGTAAAGCGGCCGAACTCGCCGGGTACCCGGTTGTGGGGATTGTCGAACACCAGCTCCACCGAGGCGCGGCCATGGGCGCTGCGGTTGATGGAGCCGTTGAAGATGACGTCGGTCATGTTCTCGCCGCGCAGATGGCGGGCGGAGCTCTCCCCCAGCACCCAGCGCACGGCGTCGATGACGTTGGATTTGCCGCAGCCGTTGGGGCCCACCACGGCAGTCATGTCGGCGTTGAGTTCGATGCGGGTCGGCTCGACAAACGACTTGAAACCGGCGAGTTTGATCAATTTCAGACGCATGGCGGCCTATGTGGGTAACGAAATAAAGAGGAGGCGGGCAGGCGACTTTACCAAATCAAAGGCTTGTTTGTAATATGCTGGCACTTTCCCCATTCACTGATGGATCTCACATGAGCCAATCACCCCACATGGTCAAAGATTCGGTCAGCGGTGCAGACTACTTCCTGCGCGGCTTCTCACTCATCCGCCAGCCCGGCATCCGCACCTTCGTGCTGATCCCCCTGCTGGTCAACTTCGTGCTCTTTGTCGGTGCCTTCTACGCCCTGTTGCTACAACTGGACGGCCTGTTCGCCTGGCTGCACCAGCAGATCCCGAGCTGGCTCTCCTGGCTTGATTACCTGCTCTGGCCCATCGCCCTCATCACCATACTGGTGGTCTTCTCCTTCATCTTCAGCTCGGTGGCCAACTGGATAGCTGCCCCTTTCAACGGCCTGCTGGCAGAGAAGGTGGAACAGATCCTCACCGGTGAAGCCATGAATGACACCGGCATGCTGGATGTGGTGAAAGATGTGCCCCGTACCTTCGGCCGCGAATGGACCAAGCTGAAATACTATCTGCCCAAGGCCATCGGCTGCCTGATCCTCTTCCTGATCCCGGTAGTGGGCCAGACCCTGGCACCCGTGCTCTGGTTCCTGCTCAGCGCCTGGATGATGGCGATCCAGTATGTCGATTATCCGTTCGACAACCACAAGATCGGCTTCATCACCATGCGCGACGCCCTCAAGCAACGTCGTGGAAAGTGCCTGAGCTTCGGCGCCCTGGTGACCCTCTTCTCCGCCATCCCGGTGGTGAATCTCTTCGTGATGCCGGTGGCCATCTGTGGCGCCACCGCCATGTGGGTAGACCAATACCGCAGCGAGCAACTTGGACGCTGAACCGCGTCATCATGATCAAAAGAGGGGGCGAAAGCCCCCTTTTCATTACTTAATCTAATGCATAGCCAAGATAGCTTGTCGCCCCAGCGCAGGGTTGTTAGGATGCGGGCCTTTCTCGCACCCTGGGATATCTCATGTTACATGCACTCTTCTTGCTCGGCCTGGTGGCCGAAGGGATGACTGGCGCGCTGGCAGCGGGTCGGCGACGGATGGATCTGTTTGGCGTCGTGATCATCGCCTCGGCGACGGCCATCGGTGGCGGTACCATTCGGGATGTGCTGCTGGGCCACTATCCCCTGCTCGTAAGTATTCACCGGAACAGTATTGACACAGGAAAAATGAGACGATCGTCTCTTGATCCCACTTTCCTGCTTGCTT
>NZ_JAPCIQ010000118.1:0-3844 GCF_027707405.1 Aeromonas sp. QDB68
CGCCACAGAGGGGCGCTTGTGCTCTCGTGACTGTGGTCCTCTCGTGACGGCGGGCGTGCAAATCCTGCAGAACCTCCGCGGGGCATGGATGCTCCGTCGCGATATCGAGCCCGGAGGCGCTCAGCTGCATGGCGACGCGGTCTTCGCCCGTTTCGCCGCAATCCCCGACGTCGTGGAGCACGGACTGTTCCTCAATGGGATTGATACAATCGTGATCGCGCGCGGTGACACGATGGAAGTGCGACGCCGGGGGCAAGCTAGGTCTCGCTGATCTGCACCTGCGCGGCCTGGATGACAGCGCTGACGCGGAGTGATTCTCGGGCGCGACCTACGGCGATTCCGAGCGAAAAGGCTTGCCCTATAGCCGCCAGGTATCAACGGTTCCGCGGCCTTAACGAGCCGGACCCGTTTTTTTCGGCGCGCTCGATCAGTCGAAATCCTCCGAAACCCTTCTAAAACAGGACATTTTCCACAAGCCGCGCGGAGGAAGAGGACCACGGTATGGCTTGCTGTCTATGCTCCGCGCACATATAGATGTGGCAATGGATGGACCTCGAGATCGAAACATTTTCGGGGCGTTCGCACTCATGATCAGCGACGACATCGTTCGCGCTAGTTCATCGCGGGCGCCGGAAGCTGGACCCGCCGCCTCAGCGCTGGCGTTGCTCGCGCACAAGCCCGGGCTCTCGATCCGTATGCTTGCGATCGGGGTGGGCCTTTCACATGCTGGAACTGTTCGCCTGGTGGATAGATTGGTAAGCGAGGGATTGATCGAGCGTAGGGAGCATTCGACAGACGGGCGCGCGCGATCCCTCTATCTTACTCCAACTGGCAAGGTCGCGAGCGACGAGGTCCTGGCCTCGCGCGATCAAGTGATTGCCGAAGGGCTATCGATCCTTAATCCAGACGAACTGAAAACCTTATCGGACATCGCTGAACGCGTTCTCCGAAATCGCTTGGAAAACCTCGAGCAGTCATACCGCATCTGCCGCTTGTGCTGCTACGAGGGCTGCACGAACTGCCCCGTCGATGCCGAATTGCATGAGCGAGGTGTGGACCGCGAGAAGAACGACGACGCGTAGGAGACTCGCAATTGCGGCAGCTCAACGCTGCTCAGATGGCGGGGCTTCATAATGTCAGCGAGCCTACCATCAGCCGCATTCTTTTGGCTACGCGTCAAGCCGGCCGATCGGGCATGGCGGTCTCATTCTAATATGTCGGTGATCGCCCCACTTTTAGCCGCTCAATTGATCGGAACGCGGTTTCGGAAGCGGCCGTTCAAACCACTCGCTGCATTCCCATTTCTCTATGTCCGATAGGTAGTTTCGGGGAAAAGCAGTCGGGAACAGGTTTCGGGAACGCATGCTCCGGCAGGAGCGCAGCGCGCGTCCCAAACGCGTTTTCCCGGTAGAGCTTCCCAATCGGCAAAGTGCGGGCCACCTCAGACTGCGAACGCGAAAAACCGCCTGGCTGGTCACTCAAGGCAGGGTAACGACGATTTTCGCTGCGGATACACCCGCCTTCAGGGCTTCCAAGGCAGCCTGGAGCATTTCAAGGCCCTGGCCCACGATCTTCGCCGGAGGGGCGGGGACGAACGTGCGCGCCGCGAGAGCCTGCGGCAGGAATTCGCGGTAGATCATTGGACCAACCTCGTCATCCTTGAGGCTCGTCCCGGAGATGTGCGTCGCCTCGACTCCAAATGAACGCTCGTCGGGCGGGGCCAGCGTCGCTGCCACCCGGCGCGAGCCCTCGCATCTCGCAACTACGGCAAAACAGTCTTTCATGTGACCGGTCGCGTGAAGCGTTCCAGCGAGACTGCGCCCGCGCATTGCCTCAATCACGTCTTCCACGATGGCTGGACTCGAGTGGTCAAGAACCTCGCTTGCACCCAGCTCCTTCAACAGGCCGACGTTGCGCGCCGAAGCGGTGGCGACGCACCTGTAGCCCGACGCCACCGCGAGCTGGATGGCGTTGCAGCCAACGCTCGACGATCCACCCCAGACCAGAACGACCTCTGGACGCGCGGTCGGCGAGTGTAACGGTGGCGCGAGAGCCAACTGTGTCCGTCCGTAGAGCCCGCTTGCGGCGGTGCCAAGGCCAAGCGGGAGGACTGCCGCATCAGCGAAGGCAATGTTGTTGGGGATCGGCGCCGCCATGTGGTCCAGCACGATCGTGTGGTGCTGGAACGCACCCTGCGCAGGTTGATTTACGGTTGTCCCGACCGCCTGTCCGATGACTCGATCGCCGACCTTGAACCGCTCGACCGCGCCACCGACCGCCGCGACCTCACCGGAGACGTCGCTGCCGAGAATCGCGGGATAGTCGAGCCATGGCAAAAGCGCGACGTCCTGCAGAATCCAGTCGAGTGGGTTGATCGCGATGGCCGCGTTGCGGATCAATATCTCGTTCGCCGCCAGATGCGGCAGAGCGGTGACACCGATCCTCAGTGGCTGCCCCGGCGCTTTCTGCCAGGCGGCCTGATTAGTCACGGTTTCGGTCATCATCAACTCTTTCTGTCAAGTATTACAGCTGGGCGTTCGTCTGAGCGGTCCAACCGCCAGGTCGGGCGCACGAAGTGGCAGCTATAGCCCCCAGGATAGCGCACCAGGTATTCTTGGTGCTCTGGCTCCGCCTCCCAAAAGGGTTCTTCTGGGTTGATCTCCGACACGACCGGGCCTGGCCAGCTTCCTGATGCCTCGATTTCCGCGATGGTTGTGAGGGCGACTTCCTTCTGCACTTCGGTGGTGTAGAAAATCGCCGATCGATAGCTCGGACCGACATCGCTGCCTTGTTGCTCGTAGGTCGTGGGGTCATGTATCTGGAAGAAGAGTTCCAAGAGCGAGCGATAGGCGAGAACGGAAGGGTCGAAGGTCACTTCCACTGCTTCCGCATGGCCGTAATGTCTCGCGTAGGTCGGATCAGGCATTTCTCCGCCTGTGTAACCGACACGCGTCGAAATGACTCCCCTGGCTCGGCGCAGCAAATCCTCCATGCCCCAGAAGCAGCCGCCTGCGAGAATTGCTCGCTCTGTCGCGGCCGCCCTATTGCCGGTAGGCGATTGGCTCACAGTCCATTCGCCCTCCTCCGTGTGCGCCACGGTCAAGCCAGCCTCGCGGGATCCGCAGCCTGACTGGTGCTCAAGAGCTCGGTCTGCACGTCCGAACCCCGGATGAGACTCAGATCGACGGGACACCGATCAGCGATCGCGAGGATCCGAGCGCGCTGATCATCACTCAGCGGCCCATCGAGGACAATGGTGCGGGTGAACCGGTCGGGTGGCATCATGTCCGGCACCTTCTCGTGCTGCACGGTCGTGCTCGCCCGTTCGAGCGGAAAGCCCTTGCGGTTCGCATAGAGACGCATCGTCATCACCGTGCAGGCTGCGAGGCCGGCAGATACGAGCTCGTAGGGAGATAGTCCGGTCCCGAGGCCACCGACCGATGCTGGCTCGTCGGCGAACAGAGTGTGCTCGCCGCTGCGGACCTTGAGCTGGAACGTCCCTGCAAGAGTTTCGGTGGCGACGACGCCCTCCGCAACCTCGACCTGCGGAAGATCCGCCGTGAGTGGTGGGAGAAAGCGGCTCGCCCAAACCGCCACCATGGCCGCAGCGTAGTTCGCGTCCGCGACGTCGGTGAGAAGGTGATCCGCGTTGTCGAGCGAGATGAAGCTTTTAGGGTGCCTGGACGCGACGAAGATGCGCGACGCGTGGTCGATGCCGACCACCTGATCCAGCGGAGAGTGCATGACCAGCACCGGCCGTCGCAGGGAGGCAATGGCCTTCTCGACGTCGATCCCCTCAACCGCCTCAAGGAACCCTCGGCGAATGAGGAAGGGCCTACCGGCG
>NZ_JAPCIQ010000118.1:3942-8993 GCF_027707405.1 Aeromonas sp. QDB68
TGCTCGCTTGAGCGGTGTGTCACAGCCAAGTCTGACCCGCGCGATCCGCCGCTTGGAAGATGAGCTTGGCGGGCCGCTGATCTATCGCGACGGGAAGAACAGCCGCCTGACTGGCCTTGGCCATGACGTCGAGGCAGAATTCCGGCGCATGGTGGTCGCGATGAAGAGCGTACGCAATCACTCGGAGCACTGGGCGATGGGGGGGCACCGCGTGCTGGATGTCGCCGTCGCGCCCACCGTCGGACCAAAGGAATTTACGGCGTTCTTCGAGAGCGCATTGGCGGAGATGCCATCCATCGAAATCAAGCTGCACTCGCTCCAGTCGAACGAGGACACATCGGAGGTGCTTTCAGGAAAATACCACGCATGCATCATGCCGCGTGAAACACGACCGGAACGCAAGCTGGATGTGCATCCTCTATTTCGGGAGCGCTTCGTGCTCGGCTGTTCTGCAAACCATCCCTTGGCTGCCAACGAGATCGTGCGCGGCGAAGACCTGCTCGAGTTTCCTTTCGTCGATCGCCTGAAATGCGAGTTTCGCGATCGGATCCTCGATCACTTCGCGCGACGGGACTTGCTCATGCAACCTCGCTTTCGATCAGATCGCGAGGACTGGGTGCAACGGGTCGTCGCTGACGGCCACGCCATATGCATTCTTCCGGAACGATCGGCCACCGTGCAAGGCCTCGTCACTCGGCCGATCGACGGATTTGACTTGGAGCGCGAAGTCGTGATCGCGACGGTATCCGGCTCCACGGCAACGGTCGAGATACGGAATATCGCGCAGCTGGCAGCCCGTTACGAGTGGAACTGAATCACGACGTGAAGAGCTTCGGCGCTATGGAAACTATACGCGCAGCGTATTGGATAAATCTGGGGCGCACTGCTATAGTCGGCGCAATGACTGCAAAGATAAATGACAGTGTGTCGAGCTCTCTAGATTAATTATTGGAGACTATCATGAAGTTTGAGAAGTCACAGGCAGCAGTTGACCGCCTGACCCCCGAGCAACGCCGGATTACCCAGGATTCGGGGACCGAAAGGCCCTTCACGGGTGAGCACAACGACAACAAGGAGCCTGGCATCTACGTCGACATAGTGTCGGGAGAGCCGCTGTTCGCTTCAACGGACAAGTTCGATTCGGGTACTGGCTGGCCCAGCTTCACCAAGCCGATCGTTCCGGCAAACGTGAACGAGGTGCGGGACAGTGCACACGGCATGGTCCGGACGGAGGTCAGGTCGGTACACGCCGACAGCCATCTGGGCCACGTTTTCCCGGACGGTCCTTCCGACCGCGGCGGTCTGCGCTACTGCATCAACTCTGCGTCCCTTCGCTTCATCCCGCGCGACGAGATGGAGTCCGAGGGATACGGTGAATATCTCGATCAAGTAGAGGAGGCTTAACATGCATCAGCGCGCTGTTCTCGCAGGAGGATGTTTCTGGGGCATGCAGGATCTGATCCGCAAGCGGCCCGGCATCATCTCGACCCGTGTGGGTTACACGGGCGGCGATATTCCGAACGCCACGTATCGTAATCACGGCACGCATGCCGAGGGGATCGAGATTGTCTTCGACCCGACAGTGACGAGCTACCGGCACATCCTGGAATTCTTCTTCCAGATCCACGATCCGACGACGCTGAACCGCCAGGGCAATGATCGTGGGCTCTCCTACCGGTCGGGCATCTATTATGTCGACGAGGAGCAGAAGCGCGTCGCCGAGGATACGATCGCCGATGTGGATGCCTCGGGGCTGTGGGATGGCAAAGTGGTGACCGAGGTCCAGCCGGTCGGCGAGTTCTGGGAGGCCGAGCCCGATCACCAGGATTATCTGGAGAAGCGGCCGGGCGGCTACACCTGCCACTTCGTCCGTCCCGACTGGGTTCTTCCAAAGCGGCATGAGGCCGGCGATGTGAGCCCTGCGCCCGGGCTGCAGCGGAATAGGCTTCGCTGCCGTTAGTGCCGCGCCGATCCGGTTCGCAACCTCCGACGACCGCGTCAATCGACGCGGTCGTCGAACCCGGCCTTGAAGCAGATCATTCCATTCAGCCGCCGTCGCAGTGCCAGGATCCAGATATGACAGACCTCTCCTCCTTTCCCATCACGCAGCGCTGGCCAGCATCTTATCCGGATCGCTTGCAACTATACGCGGCCCCCACGCCCAACGGCGTCAAGGTCTCGATGATGCTGGAGGAGACTGGCCTGCCGTATGAGCCCCACTTCGTCGACATCTCGAACAACGAGTCGAAGGATCCAGCGTTCGTGTCGTTGAATCCCAACGGCCGCATACCCGCGATCATCGATCCGGCTGGCCCTGACGGCCAGCCCATTGGCATATGGGAAACCGGTGCGATCCTCATCTATCTGGCCGACAAGACGGGGCAGCTCATCTCAACAACACCCGCCCAGCGGTACGAGACTCTGGCCTGGGTGTTCTTTCAGGTGTCGGGCGTTGGGCCGACCTTCGGACAGCTAGGCTTTTTCCTGCGATTTGCCGGCAAGGACTATGAGGACAAGCGACCTCGGCAGCGCTTTGTTGATGAATCCAGGCGTCTTCTCGGGGTCCTGGATCACCGGCTGGAGGGCCGCGAATGGATTGTCGATGATTACTCGATCGCGGACATTGCGACGTTTGGCTGGGTGAATGCGCTGGTCGAATTCTACGCAGCGGGCGACATCCTCGGCCTAAGCAGCTATTCGAACGTGCAGGCATGGCTCGAACGCGGGCTGGCGCGACCGGCTGTACAGCGTGGCCTGCGAATTCCTGCGAGGCCTGCATGACCATTATCGCCGCATATTATTACAACGAAGGTAAGCGAGTCCGTGAAATCAGGCTCGATGAGCACGTCGAACTAAACGAGAATCGCTCGGGCTTCTGCTGGATCGCGCTTAGCGAGCCCACCGCAGACGAACTCAGCGCGATCCAGACGACGTATAACCTCCATCCTTTGGCGATCGACAACGCCATGCACCCGCTGTGCCCGCCCAAGCTCGAGGTCTACAACGATGAGTTGTACGTCGTCGCCCAGACCGCCGAGCTGGTCGGCGACCGGATCAGCTACGGCAAGATGGCGATCTTCACCGGTCACAATCACCTTATCACCGTGCGGCACGGCAATGCCGGAGCGCTGGGCAAACTTCGGGAGCAACTCGAGGCATCGCCGACGCAGTTCGGCAAGGGTGTCGACTATGTGCTGCACGCGATCTTGCACCGAGTGGTCGACCAGTATCTGCCCATCTTCGAAATGATCGAGGACGACGTCCTGGCGATGGAGCGACGGTCGCTGCACGATTTCCTCGGGCCAGAAGAGGTGGCGCGAATCTTCGAACTAAGGTCCGAACTCACGCGGTTCAAGCGCACGCTCGGGGCTATGGCCGAGCTGGTGCGAAAGCTCGTTCGCGGCCACTTTCCCTGCCTCAGCGCCGAAATGACACCATATTTCCACGACGTCGCGGACCATGTCCACCGCGTGCAGTCCATGGTCGACGGCCTCCTGCTTGTCCTGTCCACGGTCTTCGAGGCCAGCAGCCTTCTGGAAGCGCAAAGGATCGGTGTGGTCACTCGCCAGCTCGCGGCCTGGGCGGCGATCTTGGCGGTCCCGACGGCGATCGCCGGAATATATGGCATGAACTTCAAGCACATGCCGGAACTGGACACGCCATATGGCTACTTCGTCGTGCTCGGAGTGATAGCGGTGTTCTGCCTTCTCCTATTCATGCGCTTCAAGAAGGCCAAGTGGCTATGAGTAACGCACTTCGCGAGCTTCTCCGTCCGCCGAGTCACAGCGCGCTTTGTGCGCGAGCGTGTCCAATCCAGTTCAAGATGAAGGTGCTTCCATGACCTCCCAGGTGACCGACGTTCTAGAAGCAGTCCAGTCATTCATCGCCAAAGGCTATGACCGCGAATACCGCGTCAAGGACGGCAATCTCGTCGATCTCGAACTAGGGTCAACCCTCGATGCATGCAGCATTCGCGTCGATGCGGCGTTGCGCCTCGAGAGCGGGGACGACGGCGAAGATGCCTCCAACATCTACGCGATCACCGATCCGGCGACAGAGCATAAAGGCCTGTTGATCGACGCCTTCGACGTGTTCCACGAAATCTGCCCCCGCGACTTGTCCGAGCGCCTTGTGGCGCATCGGGAAACAGCACCGGCAGGTGACCAGGACGCGCCGAGCAAGCACGGACTACGGAAAGTCTACAAGAGCGAGTTTCACAGCGATCCCGAGCGTTACGTTCTGCGCGAGGGCTTTCCAGACTTCCCGCCATGCCCTTTCGGCCAATCCTTCAGCATCCTCGGCTTCGATACCGCCGAGCAGGAATATGTCTGGCTCGTCACGAGCATCATTCGAGATCCTCGGCTGATCAGGGTTCCATACCAGGGCGAAGACGTCATCAGCGACGAATAGCGGTGTCGCTTAGCCGGAAAGGCTGGCCTTCCTGGCCCACACATCTGCAGGCTGAACTTTAAGAACATCGAAAATTAGGAGGTGATTATGGACTGGAACAAGGACCACATACGAGAAACTATGCTCTTGCTGGAGACAGCAGCGTTGCACAGCGCTCGCGAAAACTACCTGGACTATGTCTCTACCGCTCGGCTCGATCGGAGCGAACCGATCGAAAACGACGAACTAGCTCAGGCCGAGGTCGCGAGCGACTTCGCTGAAGCGCTCGATGACACGCTCCATGACTACGCCAATAAACTCGAAAAGCTCAGGACGATCGATTTCGGCCCCAAGTTGGCCGTCAACGAAGGCGCTGTCGTCAAGCTGTCCGGCCGCCACTTTGTGATCGCGGTGTCAACGAGCAAGTTTACCTGTCAGGGGCGTGAGCTCATGGGCATTTCCACGATGGCGCCGATCTTCGAAGCGATCGAGGGTGCCCGAGCCGGGGAGACCGTGCAGTTCAACGGCCGGGACCTCACCGTAGAAGACGTGGAATAAAGCCCTCCACCGCAGCCGGCGCGCTTGTGCCGAACGCCCTGCATCTCTTTCTGCATGCATACGGTCACTTGCAGCCGCGTTGACCTGGCTCATCAAAGGCAAAC
>NZ_JAPCIQ010000119.1:0-8699 GCF_027707405.1 Aeromonas sp. QDB68
AAGCCAAACCACAGAAGTATGCGACGAGAAAACCTAGTAAAAACAATGCCAGTCAGGCTTAACTGACTGGCATTAGGCCCACTGGCCTCCCTCTTTTTTATCCGTACCGCTTACCCCTCCTGTACCTGGGGCAGGGCCTCCTGCTCGCGGTAGCGGCGGGCCAGCACGGCGCACACCATCAGCTGGATCTGGTGGAAGATCATCAGGGGCAGCACCATGACCCCGACGCTGGCGGCGGGGAACATGACGTTGGCCATGGGCACCCCGTTGGCCAGGCTCTTCTTGGAGCCGCAGAAGACGATGGTGATCTCGTCCGCCCTGTTGAAGCCGAGGCGACGGCTGATCCAGACGTTCCACCCCAGCACCAGCGCCAGCAGCACGCAGCTCAGCAGCACGATGCTGGCGAGATCATACCAACCGACCTGGTGCCAGATCCCCTGCACCACCGCCTCGCTGAAGGCCACATAGACCACCAGCAGGATGGAGCTCTGATCCAGCTTGCCGATGAGCGGGCGATGGCTGTCGACCCAGCCACCGATGAGGGGGCGCGACAGGTGGCCCACCACGAAGGGCAGCATCAGCTGCACCATGATGGCCTGAATGGAGTGCCAGGTATCGACCCCCTCCCCCTGCACATTGATCATCAGCCCCACCAGCACCGGCGAGAGGAAGATGCCGAGGATGCTGGAGGCCGAGGCGCTGCACACCGCCGCCGACACATTGCCCCCCGCCATGGAGGTGAAGGCGATGGCCGACTGCACGGTGGCGGGCAGGGCGCACAGATACAAGAAGCCGAGATAGATGGCCGGGCTCAGCCACTGGGGCACCAGCGGCGTGAGCAAGAGCCCCAGCAGCGGGAAGAGCAGGAAGGTGCTGGCCATCACCACCAGGTGCAGCCGCCAGTGGCCGAGGCCCGCCAGCAGGTTCTGGCGCGACAGCTTGGCACCATGCATGAAGAACAAGAGCGCCACCGCCAGCTTGGTCAACAGACCGAACCAGACGGCCACCTGCCCCTCGCAGGGGAAGAAGGAGGCCAGGGCCACCACGGCAATCAGCACAGAGGTAAAAGGATCCAGACGCACGGAGAGTCTCCAGAGAAAGCGCGTCCCGCACGGGATGGGGACGACAGGGCACGGGGAAGGCGTCATCAGGCGGCGACCCCGGATACGAAGGGACAAGCTTACCCCGAACACCCTGTGGTGCAAAGTTGAGCGGCAGCTTCATTTGTTTCATTTTGTTAAACGATAACGCGCATTCTCACAGCAAAACTAAACGATTTTGCCCCTCCGGCCCCGGATCCGGCCAACAAAAAACGGGCGACCAAGGCCGCCCGTCTCCTGTTTGCCACATGCCGGTCAGCGCTGGCTGGCCAGGGGGCCGCTGCCCGCTTTCTTCTCATTGCCACCTGACTTGCGGGCTTGGCGCTTCTCGAAGCGGGAGATCCACCAGTAGGCCAGCGCCGAGAAGACCGCGGTCATGAAGACGTTGATGAAGAAGGCGCGCACCAGATCCACCCCGGCCGGGAAGGCGGAGGCACTCATGCTCACCACGAAGATGGCGATCAATACAGACACCACGCCCATCCCGAAGGTGCGCGACCCCATGCGGAAGTCACGGGGGGTATCGTCATGTTTCCAGCGGAACACGAAGTAGGCCACCATGATGAAGATCGGCGGCAACATGGCGGTGCCGGCGGTGAGGTTGATGGCGGTGTTCATCATCTGCTGCACCGACTCGGAGCCGAAACCGTTGACCACCAGCATCGCGAACACGAAGACAAACTGCCACCAGGCGGCGCGCACCGGCACGCCGTGCTCGTTGAGCTGGGTGGTCTTCTCGCCGTAAACCCCCTGCGGGATCTCGGAGAAGTGGATCTTCACCGGTGCCGAGGTCCACATCATCATGGAGCCGAACATGGCGATGAACAGCACCACGCCGACGAAGCGGCCCACCAGCGCTTCGGAGAGCCCGAAATACTGCGCCATACCGGTGAAGATCTCCACCATGCCGCCGGCATAGGTGAGGCTCTCGCGCGGTACGAACACGTTCACCAGCAGGGAACCGACCGCATACATGGCACCGATGACGATACCGGCGCTGATGATCACCTTGATGAAGGACTTCTGGCCCCCCTTCACGTCATTAAGGTAGGCCGCCGCCGTTTCGGCACCGCCCGCCGCCTGGAAGATCCAGCACATGATGCCGAGGGTCGCCCAGTTGACGGTAGGGGTCATCGCCTCCAGCGTGATGGGCTGGGCCGGTACATGATCGCCACTCAAAGCCATCAGGGCGCCCAGCACATAGATGGCGAACAGGGCAAAGACGCCGTAGGCCACTATTTCGGCAATCTTGCCGAGCCAGCTCGCCCCCTTGGTGGAGATATGGGTCGCCGCCGCAAACAGCACGATGGAAATGACTGAGGTGACCATGGGCGAGAAGCTGTACTCATAGCCCAGCATGGCGTAGGAGGCGTAGGCGATGACGTTGGGCAGCAGGGAAACGAACCAGAACAGGTTCACGAACCAGTAGAGAAACGAGCCCAGATAGGCCATCCGGGTGCCGAGCGGTTTTTTAAGCCAGTCGTACATCCCCGACTCGGAGTTTTTATTGGCCGAGACGAACTCGGCGATGATGAAAACGAACGGGATGAAGTAGACGATGGTCGCCAGCAGGAAGATGGGGGCGGAGCTGAGCCCCAGCTCGATGTTGTTGTTGACGATGTTGCGCACGTTGAACACGGCGGCAAAGGTCATCGACAACAAGGCAAACTAGCCTATGGTGCCGCGTACGGATTCAGACATGGTGTCCTCCAGTGGACTTGCGCTCCCTGCGGGTAACGCTGTGACTCTGTGATGTGTTTGGCAAGGGTCTGTCGGCCCCGCGCTTTACTCTCTTGTTATGATCGGGCCGCGTGGACGGCCTCGCTGGTGAACCGGTGCAATCTCACCGCACCGGCTCGCAATATCATTCAGACGATCGGGGTGCCCGGCGCCATCGGCACCCGCGGCTGCAACAGCACGCTCTGGCTCTCGTCCGGGGTCTCGGCGCAGAGCAACATGCACTCGGATCGCTCACCGCGCATCCTGGTGGGCTTGAGGTTGGTCAGTACCACCACCTCGCTGCCCATCAGCTCCTCTTCGCTGTAGTAAGGCACCAGACTGGTGACGGTCTGCAGCGGCCGCTCGCCCCCTACGTCGATCTGGACGATGTAGAGTTTGTCGGCCCCGGGGTGGCGCACCACCTCCAGCACCTTGCCCACCTTCAT
The DNA here is from genome assembly GCF_027707405.1 of Aeromonas sp. QDB68. NCBI lineage: Bacteria > Pseudomonadati > Pseudomonadota > Gammaproteobacteria > Aeromonadales > Aeromonadaceae > Aeromonas > Aeromonas sp. QDB68. Next base: position 3,266 of record NZ_JAPCIQ010000119.1, read on the forward strand.
CTCGACCCGTTTGAATTCGGCAAACTCGATCGTCTCGCTCATGCACTTTTCCTTTTCTGGTTCAACGGTTTGCGGGTGGCCAACGGCCACCCGGTTTGATGGGGTCATGACGGCTGGATGACGACCTGCGCCGCTGGCTCGGCCTCTTTCGCGCGCGCCTCGGCGCTGAGAGAGGCCTCGTAGCGGTTGTATTTCCACCAGGCGAAGCCGAGGAAAATCACGATCCCGCCGACGTTGTAGAAGACGATGGTCATGATGTCGGCGCCGGTCGGGAAGGTGGAGGCGAGGAAGCCCACCGAGAAGAGGACGATCAGCACCGAGACCACGGCGATGCCGGTGGAACGCGAGCCCATCTTGAAATCCCGCGGCAGGTGGTCGAGCTTCAGCCGCAGATTGAGGTAGGCCAGCATGATGAACAGCGGCGGCAGCATGGAGGCGGCAGCGGTCATGTTGATGACGGTGTTCATCAGCTCCTGCGCGGTGTTGGAGCCCAGAGTCGGGATCACCATCAGCGGCAGCACGATGAGGTACTGGATCCAGGCTGCGCGGGCGGGCACGCCGTGCTCGTTCAGCTCGACCGTCTTCTTGCCGAAGATGCCGGCCGGGATCTCGGAGAAGAAGATCTTCACCGGGGTCGCCGTCCACATCAGCAGGGAGCCGAACATGGCGGTGAAGGAGACCAGCCCGACGAAACGGTTCATCAGGATCTCCGGCAGGCCGAAGTAGGCAGCCAGCCCCTCGAACACCTGCACCGAGCCGCCGGTATATTTCAGGGTGTCGCTGTGGACGAACACGTTGATCAACAGCGATGCGATGGAGTAGAGCACGCCGATAAAGATCCCGGCGACGATGATCACCTTCACGAATGACTTGGAGCCGCCCTTCACGTCATTGACGTAGACCGCCACCGACTCGGCGCCACCGGCTGCCATAAAGATCCAGGTGGTGATGCCGAGGAAGGCCCAGCTGAAATCGGGGACCATGGCCTCTACCGTGATGGGGTCAGCCGGTTGCACGCCGCCCACCAGTGCCGCACCCGCCAGCAGGATGTAGGAGAGGGTCAGCAGCAGCATCAGGGACGAGGTCACCGAGGTGATGGGGCCGAGCATCTTGGCGCCGTTGGTGGAGACATAGGTGGCAAAGGCAAACAGCACCATGCTCAATGCCGTGGTCGCCACCGGGGTGAGAATGTACTCGTAGCCGAGGAAGGCATAGGAGGCGTAGGCGATGACCCGCGGCAGCAGCGAGGTGAAGAAGAAGAGGTTCACGAACCAGTAGGTGTAGGCGGAGATGAAGGCCCAGCGACCGCCGAGGGAGCTCTTCACCCAGGCATAGACGCCCGCTTCGGAGTTCTTATTCAGTGACACGAACTCCGCAATGATCAGGCAAAACGGAATGAAGTAAAAAAGGGTGGCCAGAAAGAACATCGGGGCCGAGGCCAGACCGATTTCGATGTTGTTGTTGATGACGTTGTTGAAGCTGAATACCGCCGCGAAGGTGAGCGACAGCAGACCAAACTTGCCTATCGTATTGCGTTTGGAATCAGACATGGTGCATCTCCAGACCTGTAGTTATTGCCGCGAAAGGGCGGGGCATGATGTGTAGGGTGAGCCCCGCCCTTCCGGCTTTTATCAGTGCAGAACCGGCGGCTTGTTATTTGTTCTTGAAGTAGCCGCCTTCGACGGTGACCTTGATGATCACCTTGCGCACCGGCGCATCGCCGACGAAGCGGTAGGCCTCGTCGTTCTCGAAGATCACCACCTGCCCATTGCCGACTTTCTGGCGCTCACGCACCTCACCGGCCAGCCACTCGCGGTCGGTGGTATCGTCATAGCCCTGCTCGACCGCCAGCTCGCTCTTGGCAGCCCACTCCACCGTCTCTGCCCCTTCCAGGTAGTAGTGGACGTCGAAGTAGCGGCGCTGCCCCTCGAACAGGGAGGTGGCCGGGCTGGCCCCCTCCTGCAAGCGATAGGTGAGGGAGTCACCGATGGAGTGACAGATGCCGGGCTTGAGGTTCGGCAGGTTGTTGATGGCCTCCACGCAGCGGCCCCACTTCTTGCCCTCCCGGTAGATGTTTTTGAACAGGGTCAGGTTGTCCAGGGTGATCATGCGAGGTTCCTCCCGCCGTTGATGGTGAGATCGAGCCCGGCCAGCGCAGCCGGATTGAGGTTGCCACGGGCGATGGGCAGCAGGGTCAGGCCGAAGCTGAACAGCTCGAATCGCACCCGCCAGGAGTCCAGCACCTCGGAGCCCCAGGAGTTGGAGCCGAGCCCCAGTACCTTGTGATCCAGATTGAGGGTGAGATAACCGCTCGGTTCCAGCTCGTTGATGTGCTGCGCCGCGTGGATATGCTCCCAGCTGTAGGGCCAGACGCTCAGGTTGATGGGGGCATCGGGCCGCACGTAGAGACCGGCGCCATGGCGGTTGGTCAGGGTCGCCCAGCGCACCTGCTGACGGTTGCCGTTGTCCTGCGGGAAGGGGTAGTGCTCCCACATCTCGCTGACTGTGCTGTTGAAGCTGTCGATCCAGTTGCTCTGGCGGCTGTCCTGATAGTTCTCGCCCGGTCCCATGCCGTAGTAGTGCACCCGGTCGAGATCCTGACGAATGCCCAGTTCGAAGCCGATCTTGGGGATGATGTCGTCGTAGCCGCCGTAAGGCTGACCAGAGAGCGCCACGTGCAGCTGACCGTTCGGGCTCAGGGTGTAGACGTAGCGGCAGCGCATGCCGAAGTCGAACACCGGCGGCGCGATCAGGCTCTCAACCGTTACCTCGACCGCCTCGCCCAGCTGACGCCAGCTCAGAGTGCGGAAGTGCTCCTGCATGATCTGCAGGTGGTTCGGGTGCCACAGGCTCTCGTACTCCTGCTTGTGGTTGTCGATCATCGGCTTGAAGAAGGTGAGGCGTGGGGCTCGCTCGATGAGCTCGATACCATCCTGCTGCCAGCTCACCAGCTTGCCCTCGAGGCGCGAGAAGCGCAGGGCAAAACCGCTGCCACTTAGGGTCAGGTCAAGGCGCTCATCGGCAATCTGCAACGGAGTGGCGTTGGGATTGGCAAAGGGCTGCAACTGGCGAGTCGACTCTTTCAGCTGGAACTGGTACTGACCCAGTTCATGCTCCGCCGCGCTGTAGCAGGTAGCGGTGGCCTTGATGACCCGCAGCTGGACGAAGGTTTCCCGCCCATCGAGGGATGGCAGTTCGAGTTGCAGCTCTGTGGTGGCACCGGGGGCAATCCCTTCCAGCCGGATTTGCTGGCTGGCCAGCAGTTCGCCCTCGGCCTTCACTTCGACCAGCAGGCGGATATCGTCGAGAGTGGAGAACCAGTAGCGGTTTTCCACTTCCAGCTTGCCGCTCGCCAGATCCAGAGTGCGCACCTTGACCGGGCAGATCACCTGCTTGTATTCGCGCAGCCCAGGCCCCGGGGTCTGATCCGGGTAGATGAGGCCATCCATGCAGAAGTTGTAGTTGTTGGGGTAGTCGCCGTAGTCGCCGCCGTACTTGTAGACCGGGCGGCCCTGCTCGTCCTGATCCAGAATGCCGTGATCGCACCACTCCCAGATGTAGTGGCCCTGAATGTGGGGATGACGGTCGAACACCTGCTGATATTCGCTGAGGCCACCCGGGCCGTTGCCCATCGCGTGGGCGTATTCGCAGATAATGCGCGGCTTCGCCATCGGGAACTCGCCGAAGCAGTTCATCTGGGAGACGCGGGAATACATGGTGCTCACCACATCCACTACCTCGGCATCGCGATCCTCTTCGTAGTGCACCAGCCGGGTTGGGTCGATTGCCTTGCAGCGCTGGTACATGGCTCTGATGTTGCAGCCGTAGCCGGACTCGTTGCCGAGCGACCAGATGATGATGGAGGGGTGGTTCTTCTGGGCATGCACGTGGCGCTCGATGCGATCCACGAACACCGGCTCCCAGAAGGGGTCATCGGTGATGCGGCTGAGATCGCCGACGTTGGCAAAGCCGTGGGTCTCCACGTCGGTCTCCGCCATCACGAACAGACCGTACTGGTCGCACAGCTCGTAGAAACGCGGGTCGTTCGGGTAGTGGGCGGTGCGCACCGAGTTGAGGTTGTGCTGCTTCATCAGCACGATATCGCGCTCCACCCGATCCATGCCGACCGCACGGCTCTTGAGGTGGTCGTTGTCGTGGCGGTTCACCCCGTGCAGCTTGAGGTAGTGGCCATTGACGTAGAAGAGGCCATCCTTGACGGTGATTTCACGCACCCCGACTCGCTGTGGGATCACTTCCAGCAGCTCGCCCTGACCGTTGTAGAGGGAGAGTTGCAGCTCATAGAGGTAAGGGTCTTCGGCACTCCACAGATGGGGATTGGCCAGATCCAGCGTGAAGCGGCAATCACACTTGTCATCGATGGCGAGATGGTCGAGCGAGCCGCTGGCGATCTCGCTGCCCTGATCCAGCAGCGACCAGGCCAGACGGTGATCCTTGGCCGACTCGCCCAGGTTCTCCAGCTGGATATCGCAGCTCAGGGTGGCGCTCCGGTTGTCGTCGGCCAGCGCGGTCTGGATGAAGAAGTCCTGCACATGGACCGCCGGTTTGCCCACCAGGTAGACGTCGCGGAAAATCCCCGCCATCCACCACATGTCCTGATCTTCGATGTAGGTGGAGTCCGCCCACTGCATCACTCGCACCGACAGCTGGTTTTCGCCAACCTTGGCGTAGGCACTGATATCGAACTCGGCGGTGAGGCGGCTCCCCTTGCTGAAGCCGACGTAGTGGCCGTTCACATAGACCTCGAAGTAGGTCTCCACCCCGTCAAACTTGATGATCACCTGTTCGCCATCCCAGGCCGGGCTCAGCGTGAAGCTGCGCTGATAGGCGCCGGTGGGGTTGTTGGTCGGCACGAAGGGCACATCGATGGGGAAGGGGAAGCCCTCGTCGGTGTACTGCAGCTGGCCGTGCCCCCCCATCTGCCACATGTTGGGGACGGCTATCTGGCCCCAGTCGCTCATGGGGCTGTGATAGAAGGCCTCCGGCACCTGCAGGGGGTGGTCGAAGTAGTGGAACTGCCACTGACCGCTAAGGCTCAGAAAACGGCGGCTCAGCTCGCGCTGCATGGTGGCCGCCAGCGCGTGGTCGGCATAAGAGAAGAAGTAGGCACGCGGAGCCAGCCTGTTTTCACCAACGAATTGGACGTTTTCCCAGTTATTCACATGTCCTCCCGGAACAAGGCAACGTTAACTGGGTAAATTCTAGATAAATATTTACTAAATATCAGTTTTGAATAGGTAAAGTTTTAACCTGATCACAGTGAGCGGATGGTTTTGTGAGCGAGATCAGAAGCGGAAGATAAAAGGGAATAGGGCGGATGGGTGTGGCATGGATGTTGATGATACCAATCGGATTAAACATTAGGTCAGTTTTATCCAATCTCGGCTACAAAGTGACATCACCCGCTCCACATCGG
>NZ_JAPCIQ010000120.1:0-8637 GCF_027707405.1 Aeromonas sp. QDB68
TCTTCGACAAGGGTAAGGTGTTCAATCAACGTCATAGCGCGTGCCTCCTGCATGGAGACGCGATTAGATCACAGACGATATGCCTGTTCAAATTTCATTAACAAAGTGCGATCCGGCCCTGGGAGAAGGACGGGGTTGCCACCCTCTGATGCAGGTCACTGAATCGGGCGTGCTGGCGTGGTTAAATAGTCGGCTCACATCTTGCCGGATATTGCTGTGACCATGCCATCTGACCTTCAGCCGCTCCAGCCCTGGCCTGACTATCTGCAGGCATCCTGGCTGCGCTGCGCCCACCAGACCAGTGCCACCCTCTGGCATCCGCCCCACAGCGCCAAGGGGCAGACCTTACAGAGCCTGCGCCAGCGCAAGCGCGACCTGCTCACCACCGGCGAGATGGCCCTCGAAGATCTCTACGAATTTATGGAGGGGCGCCCCTGCGCCCTGCTGCTCACCGACGAGAGCGGCTGCCTGCTGGCCCAGACCGGCCACCCCGACACCCTGCGTGAGCTGGCGGCGCTGGGGTTTGGCCCCGGCGCCTTTTTCAGCGAGGGGCGCATCGGCACCAATGCCATCAATCTGGCGGCGCTGGAGGGCGTGCCGCTCTGCGTCAGCGGTCCCCAGCACTTCAACCAGACCCTCCACCCGTGGCACTGCTGTGCCAGCCCGGTCTACAACAGCAACGGCCGTCAGGTCGCCATCATGGCCCTGATCTGCAAGGTGGAGGCGGCGAGTGCCGGGGATCTGGCGCTCACCGTCAGTGCGGGGCGCGAGCTGGCCCATCTGCTGCAGATGGAAACCCTGATGCAGGAGTCCCAGCACCACCTGAGCGAGCTCTACGCCCTGCTCGATGGCATGGATGACGGCGTGCTGGCCTGGGATCCGCAGGGCCGACTGCGCTACCTCAATGGGCTGGCGGCCAACCGGCTGCGGCTCGATCCGGCGCTCTGTCTCGGCCAGCCACTGGAGCAGCATTTGCTGTTGCCCCAGCGTTTGCAGCTGGCCATCAAGGGGCAGACGCCACTGAGTCATGTGGAGGTGACGCTGGAGCGGCTCGGCGCTCAGGAGGGGGAGTTCATCAATGCGCTGGTGAGCCTAAAGCCGTTGCCGGGGCCGGAGGGGGTCAGCTTTATCGCCCTGCTTCACCCGGTCGACCGCCTGCGGGCCATTCACCAGCTGCGCCAGACGGTGCCTGAACTCTCCGCCTTGGTGGGCGAATCGAGCGCCATGCGCAAGCTGCTGCGCTACGCCCGGCAGGCGGCCCGGAGTCAGGGGCCGATCCTGCTACGCGGCGAGGAGGAGGTGGGCAAGGCCCAGTTGGCGGAGGCGATCCACTTTGGCAGCGAGCGGGCTGCCGGGCCGCTTATTACCCTCAACTGTCAGGCGCTGCCGAGCGAGCGGATGGCGCTGGAGCTGATGGGCTCCGACGAGGCGGGGCAGGAGCGGGCGGGCAAGTTCGAACTGGCCCACGGCGGCACGCTCGTGCTGGAGCAGGTGGAGTGCCTCTCTGCCCCCATGCAGGCGGCGCTGCTGCAACTGCTCAAGACAGGCCGCATCCAGCGCTTCGATTCGGCCCGCATACTGCCGCTCAAGGTGCGGATCATAGCGACCAGCAGCGCCCCGCTGGAGCAACTGGTGCAGGAGGGGTTGTTTGGTCGCCAGCTGCTCTATGCGCTGCAGGCGTGCGAGCTCTGGCTGCCGGGGCTGCGGGAGCGCGCGGCCGATCTGCCAGGCCTTATCAGCCAGCAGCTAGGAGCGCAGGGGCGCGAGCCGGTGCGCCAGTTCAGTCCGGCGGCCCTCGATTGTCTGCTCGCCTATCCCTGGCCCGGCAATCTGGGGGAGCTGCGCAGCGCCGTCGAGCATGCCCTGCTCCATGCCGGTCAGGGGCTGATCCCGCCGGAGGCGCTGCCCGCCGCCATTCGTCACGGCTATCAGCTGGTGGCGAATGAGGTGGTGGGGCAACCGCTGCTCACCCTGGCCGAGCTGGAGCGCCAAGCCATTTTGCGCTGCGCCCACGCCTGCAAGGGACAGGTGAGCCAGATGGCCCAGCACCTGGGCATCAGCCGCACCACCCTGTGGCGGCGGCTCAAGCTGCTCGAGATCGATCCCGCCGACTATCACGGCTGACGGCGACCCGAGCCGTTACCAACCGACCCGCGAAAATGAAAAGGCCCCGCAGTTGCGGGGCCTTTTTATATGGCAAGGTCAGCAGTGGCGATGTTACAGCCCCAGCTGGTGGGCAGTGACGATGGCCGCCAGCACATCCTCGGCGGTGACCTTGAACGGCATGTTGTGGATGGTCTCACCCTCGGCGGTAGAGGCCTTGGCCACATCCATCAGGCGCGCCATATCCAGCTCCTTGACCCCCATCATATGCAGGTTGGTCGGCAGGCCAATTGAACGGCAGAAGGCCAGCACGGTTTCGATCTCCGCCATGGGCGCGTTCTCCAGCACCAGCTGCACTAGCGTACCGAATGCGACTTTCTCACCGTGATAGAGGTGGTGACACTCGGCGAGCTGGGTCAGGCCATTGTGGATGGCGTGGGCGGCGGCCAGGCCGCTGCTCTCGAAGCCGATACCACTCAGATAGGTGTTGGCCTCTATGATGTTCTCCACCGCCTTGGTGCAGAGCCCCTGCTCCACCGCCAGCTTGGCCTTGTAGCCATCGGCCAGCAGGGTCTTGTAGCAGAGCTCGGCGATGGCCTGCGCCGCCAGGGTAGAGGCACCACCGGCCATGGTCTGGCAACCGGAGACCTTGTTGGCGCGCGCCTCGAAGTAGGTGGAGAGCGCATCCCCCATGCCGGAGACCAAGAGCCGCACCGGAGCGCGGGAGACCACGCCGGTATCCATGATGACCATATTGGGGTTGGTCGGGATCATCAGGTATTCGCTGAACTGCCCTTCCGGGGTGTAGATGACCGCCAGCGCGCTGGTGGGGGCATCGGTGGAGGCGATGGTGGGCACTATGACCACAGGCACCTTCTGGTAGAAGGCGACCGACTTGGCGGTATCCAGCGTCTTGCCGCCACCTATGCCAATGATGACGTCGAACGGCGTCTGGTTGCAGCGGGCCAGCAGACGGTCGATCTCGGGGCGGGAGCATTCGCCGTTGAAGCAGTCGAGCTCCGGTTTGATGTCCACGCTGTGGAAGCTGGTGGCAACCGTGTCGCCAACCAGCTTGGTGACGAAGGCGTCGGCCAGAATAAGTGGCTTGCTGCCGAGCGCTTTGACGTAGTTGCCGATATTGGCGAGGGCCCCGTTGCCTTGTACGTATTTGCTGGGGCTGATGATAATGCGGTCCATATTCTATACCTCTCTCTAGTTCATAAGACTTCTTTTGAAACTAACAGGGGCGAAGGGGCGGCTGTGCCGGGGAGTCCTTCGTCTTTAAGTGGCGCGGCGGCTGGCCGATAAGGCCGTTGCCGCGCCTTGAAGCAGGCGGGTCAGTCGCCGAAACGTTCCGCTGCCAGCTGCTGGAAGCAGGTCAATGCGGCGGTGGCATCCTCCCCACGCGCCAGCAGGGTGAGCGTGTCGCCCTTACGCACGTTGAGCATGGCGAGCCGGGTCAGGCTGCGGGGATTGGCCTCTTTGTCCCCCTTTTGCAGCTTGAGTTCAGCGGCAAAGGGCTTGAGGGCGGCCACCAGCCGGGCGGCGGGGCGCACATGCAGGCCGTGGGGGTTATCCACTACCACCTCGCAGCGCTGCCAGCCCTCGTCGGCTGCCGGTGCCGTTTCAGTGGCGACCTGCGCATCTGTGGCAGGCAACATGGCTTGCTTGGGCCCTAGGGCGCCGAGCGCCTCTGCGGCCACCTCGTCAAGGCTCATACCTGAACCTGCCGCCACCACGGCGGCAAGGGTGCCCTCAACCAGCGGGGCCGGGCAGAGCCGCACCCGGGCGCTTAACTCGGGGGGCAGCAGTTCGAGGGCGGTTTCGGCGCTGAGCAGAGCGCTGCCCAAATCCATCAGCACCAGTACACCGCTGCCGTCGTCCGCTTCTTCTATCGCACTCATCACGGCGATGGCATCTGTGCCTATGGGGTGGTCGGGGTCATCGACCCCGGCCGCCAGCAGCAGTTTGGCCGGGCTGCCCAGCTGGTCGGCCAGCGCTTTCAATCCGGCCGCCAGCATGGCGCTGTGAGAGACAACTACGATGCCGATCATGTCACAACCTCGCTCTGTCACGCAGGGCGGTCAGCAGCAGCAGGGTCGAGGTAGCCCCGGCATCCTGATGGCCTATGCTGCGCTCGCCCAGATAGCTGGCTCGCCCCTTGCGGGCCTGCATCTGTATGGTGGCCTCGGTGCCAGCTGCGGCAGCGGCCACTGCCTTGTCCAGCGCTTCGTTGAGGGGGAGCTCTTGCTGCTGCGCCTGTTGCAGGGCCGCCAGTGCCGGCCACCAGGCGTCGCACATTGTCTTGTCGCCCGGCTCGGCGCGGCCGCGGGAGACGATCCCCTCGACTCCGTCGCTCAGCATTTTGCCAAGCTGGCTCAGGCTCAGGCTTTGGCAGGCGTCCGTACTGGCCGCCGCTCGAATGAAGAAAGTGCCGTAGAGCGGGCCGCTGGCGCCGCCAACCGAGGAGAGCAGGGTCATGCCGGTGGTTTTCAGCACCTGGCCGATATCCTTGTCTGCCACCGCAGGCAACTTCTCGGCCACCTTGGTAAAGCCGCGCTGCATGTTGAGACCGTGGTCGCCATCGCCGATGTCGGTATCCAGCGCAGTGAGGTAGTCACGCTGCTCGGTGAAGATGTGTTCGCAGTCGAGCAGCCAATTGACGATGTGATGTTTGCTTAGCATGAGAATTAGGGCTCCTTAGCAGCCGCGACGCAGGGCGGGGGTGTGAACGGGGGCATCCCACAGGGTCATCAGCTCGTCGTCCACCTTGAGCAATGTGATGGAGATACCTGTCATGTCGAGGGCGGTGCAGTAGGGACCTATCAGGTTGCGCACCAGATGGATGCCCGCCTCTTCGCACAGGGCCGCGAGGCGACCATAGACACCATACAGCTCTGAAATCGGGGTGCCGCCCAGGCTGTTGACCAGGGCTATGACGCGATCGCCCCGGTTGAGCGGTTCGATGAAGGTGTGCTCTTCCTGCCAGCTGCCGGAGGCTCTGTCCCAATGGCGCAGGGTGCGGCCATAGGGGGTGTTGTCCGCCAGCTCGCTGAACATGTCATCCACCAGGGTATTGAGGTCGGTGAAGGGGCGGCGCGCTATACCGGGTTCGCCGTGGATGCCCACGCCAAACTCCATCTCGTTGTCCGCCAGAGTGAAGGAGGGCTTGCCGGCGGCAGGCACGGTACAGGCGTGCATGGCGACGCCTATGGTGCGGCTCTGGTTGTTGATGCGACGGGCCAGTGCCTCGCAATGGGCCAGGTCATAGCCCGCTTCGGCTGCGGCACCCACCAGTTTTTCGCACAGCACTGTGGTGGCAACGCCACGGCGACCGGCAGTATAGAGGCTGTCTTTGACCGCCACGTCGTCATCGATCAGCGAGAAGCCGACCTTGACGCCATCGCCGTGCAGCAGCTCGACCGCGGTTTCGAAGTTGAGTACGTCACCGGTGTAGTTCTTCACCAGAAACAGCACGCCCGCGCCGCCATCAACGGCCTGACCGCACTCGTACATCTGATCCGGAGTCGGCGAGGTAAAAATCTCGCCGGGGCAGGCGCCATCCAGCATCCCCTTGCCCACCAGACCGCCGTGCATTGGCTCGTGGCCGCTGCCACCGCCGGAGACCAGCGCGACCTTGCCCATCACTGGAGAATCGGCGCGGGTGATGTAGTGGGGTTCGATACGTACCTTGAGCTCGGGGTGGGCGGCGGCCATCCCCATCAGTTGTTCACGGACCACGGCATCGACGGCATTGATCAGTTTCTTCATGGCTCACTCCTTGGCTTGCCACCGCACGGGTGGGCAAATGGTTGATGGAGCCAGTCTAACGGGATAAATCGGGAGAAAAATGACGACCGGTTCGGTTCGGATTTGAAACAGGAGAAAGGCCATTGGCGTTTCAATCTGAAACAGCGAGAGGCAAACGGGCGAGAAACTGTTAGCGGCCTCACAGCCATGAAAAAGGGCCCCGCAGGGCCCTTCGCTACAACCGGAATAAGTGGACGGGTTAGATGGCCCAGCCACCGGCGTAGAAGATCACCAGTGCCGCGGCAATGATGACGGTACCGACGTTGAGTTTCTTCCACTCGGCGGCAAACAGACGACCCACGACCAGCGCCACGAAGCCCAGCATGATGCCGGTCACTATGTTGCAGGTGAGCACGATGAAGACGGCGCACAGCATGCCAGCGAGGGCATCGACCGAATCGCTGAAGTCCAGCTTGGTGACGTTGCCCAGCATCAGCAGGCCGACGTACATCAGGGCCGGTGCGGTGGCATAAGCCGGTACCAGATAGCTGAGCGGCGAGAGAAAGATCATCAGCAGGAACAGCACGCCGACCAGCGCAGCGGTCAGACCGGTCTTGCCACCGGCCGCGGTGCCTGCGGCAGACTCGATGTAGACGGCAGCCGGAGCTCCACCCACCACGCCAGCGACCATGCTGCTGACGGAGTCGGCAGTCAAGGCCTTGCCGCCGCTGATGATGTGTCCACGCTCGTTGATAAGACCCGCCTGACCGGCCACAGCACGGATGGTGCCGGTCGCGTCAAACACGGCTGTCATCACCAGCGCCAGTACGGTCGGAATGACCACAGGATTGAGGGCGCCCAGCAGATCCATGCTGCCAACCAGAGAGCCTTTCTCGCCGGTCAGGCTCGGCATGGCGAAGAAGCCCTGCCAGGTCACTTTCGGGTCAAAGATGAGGCCGAGGATGGAGATGGCGATGATCACCATCAGGATGCCGCCCGGCACCTTGCGACGCTCCAGACCGAAGATGGCGGCCAGACCCAGCACCGTCATGATGACCGGGAAGGAGGTCACCTCACCCAGCTGAACCGGCAGACCGGCCCCTTCGTTCTTGATCACCATGCCGACGCCGTTGGTAGCGATTAGCAGCAAGAACAGACCGATACCTATGCCGGTGCCGTGGGCGATACCGGAGGGCAGGTTATCCAGGATCCATTGGCGCACGCCGGTGACGCTGATCAGGGTAAACAGCACACCCATCAGGAAGATGGCGCCGAGGGCAACCGGAATGCTCAGTCCCTGACCCAGTACCAGACTGAACGCGGTAAAGGCGGTGAGGGAGATGGCGCAACCGATAGCCATGGGCAGCTTGGCCCACAGCCCCATCAGCAGAGAGCCGAAGGCGGCGATCAAACAGGTGGCCACGAAGACGGGGCCTTGCTCAAAACCGGCAGCACCCAGCATGTTCGGTACCACTATGATGCTGTAGAGTTATGGTGATTTCTGGTGTACGGAGGGATAGAAGGAGTGGCGTATCCTGCTGATTGATTCCTGCAAGAATCTCAATCAACAGAGGTGATACGCCATGAACCATTCTACCCTCAGAGCCCTACCACAACCAGAAGGCAAACCCGCCGATATGCTCACCGAACTCCTGCGTTCGGGAGCAAAAGAGTTGATTGCCCAAGCCGTGGAGGCTGAGCTGGCCATCATGCTGGAACAGCATCGAGAGCTGCGTCTGCCTGATGGCCGCCAGGCGGTTGTGCGCAACGGTTACCTGCCCGAGCGGACTATCCAGACCGGCGTAGGTGACGTCGAAATAAAAGTGCCCAAGGTGCGTGATCGCAGTGGTTGTGGCATCAGCTTTACCAGCTCACTACTACCGCCCTATCTCAAGCGCACCCGCAGCATCGAAGAGCTATTGCCATGGCTCTACCTCAAGGGGATATCCACCGGGGACTATCAGGAGGCCCTCTGTGCGCTGCTTGGTGAGAAAGCCAAGGGTTTATCCGCCAACACCATCTGCCGGTTGAAGCAAGACTGGCATGAGGAGCATCGAGAGTGGTGCCAACGAGACCTTAAGGACCGCCGTTATGTTTACTGGTGGGCTGACGGTATATACAGCAACGTGCGCATGGATGACCGGCTCTGTTTATTGGTCATCATCGGTGTGACTGAGCATGGACACAAGGAGTTGGTCGCGGTGGAAGATGGCTATCGGGAGTCAGAGGCGAGCTGGAGTGAACTGCTGATGGGGCTCAGAGGCCGAGGGCTCACCACCGGTGCGAAGCTTGCCATCGGTGACGGGGCGCTGGGCTTTTGGAAGGCGATAGCCAAGTGCTACCCGGACACGGCGCATCAGCGCTGTTGGGTTCACAAGACCGCGAATATCTTGTCTGTGCTACCCAAATCGGTGCAGCCCAAGGTTAAAGAGGCCTTGCATGAAATCTGGATGGCCGAGACGCGGGAGGAGGCCAACAAGGCGTTTGAGCGCACCCTGATTCGGTTTGAGGCGAAGTATCCGGGGGCCATGGAGAAGCTGAGCAAAGACAGGGATGTGCTGCTGGAATTCTATGATTTTCCGGCAGAGCATTGGGTCAGCATCAGGACGACCAACCCGATAGAATCGACGTTTTCGACGGTGCGTCTGCGCACGAAGAGAGCGAGAAACTGTGGTTCGCGGGAGACCACCCTGGCGATGGTTTACAACCGTCATTCCGCACCTGATTTTGCTATTTTCAGTGCTTGACGGCGATCGGCCGTTCTGATCTATTACTCTCTTTTGC